>JAIYAG010000159.1 GCA_027489195.1 Burkholderiales bacterium
ATCGTCGATGCCGCGATGCGCGAGACCGAATGCGAGGCCTTCGCCGGCCGCAGGCTCGACGCGCTGTCGGGCGGCGAGCGCCAGCGCGTGCTGATCGCGCGCGTGCTCGCGGTCGAGGCCGGCGTGCTGCTGCTCGACGAGCCGACCACCCACCTCGACGCGCCGCACCAGCGCGCGCTGCTGCGCAGCCTGCGGGCCCGCGCCGCGCGCGGCGCCGCCGTCGCGACCGTGCTCCACGACCTGGGCCTGGCGCTGGCCGCCGACCGGCTGCTGGTGCTGGTGCAGGGCCGCGTCGCCGCCGACGGCCCGCCCTCGGACCCGGCCGTGCGCGAGGCGCTGGTGTCGGCCTTCGGCGGCGCGATCCGGATCCTGCGCGTGCCGCTCGAGGCCGCCGCGGCGGGCGGCACGGAAGGCGGCACCTCAGGTGGCACCTCAGGCGGCACATCGGGCGGCACATCGGGCGGCACGGACTGCCGCTGGATCGTCGTGACCGGGGACTGACGCGGCTCAGCCGGCCGTCGGCAGCAGCCCGCGCCGCGCGCCCACCACGTCGTCGAACGCGGCCACCAGCGTGTCGAGCTCGGCGTCGCCGAACGGCAGCGACAGCGCCATGAAGCCGCGCCGCGCCATCCACACGCCGCGCTCGAGCAGGTCGAAGAACAGCAGGTCCTTGACGCGCGGATCGGCCCCGGCCAGGTCGCGCGACGAGCGGATCGGGCGGTCGGTGGCATGCAGGTTCGACAGCGAGCCGAGCCCGCTCGCCTGCAGCGCGACGCCGTGCCGCGCGAACACCTCGGCGAGCCGCGCGCGCAGCCGCTCGCCGCGCGCGTTCAGCGCATCGAGCGCCTCGCGCGTCAGCACCCGCTGCAGCCCGGCCAGACCCGCGGCCATCGTCAGCACGTTGTTGTTGAAGGTGCCCGCGTGCGCGAGCGCATCGGCCCGCCGCGGATCGAACCGGTCGATCACGTCGGCCCGACCGCCGAAGGCGCCGATCGACATGCCGCCGCCGAAGTACTTGCCGAGCGTGGTGAGGTCGGGACGCAGGCCGAGCAGCGCCTGACGTCCGCCGTACGACAGCCGCGAGGTCATCACCTCGTCGAACACCAGCAGCGCGCCGTGCGCATCGGCGAGCGCGCGCAGCCCGTGCAGGAACGCCGGGTCGCCCGGGATGCAGCCGCCGGAGCCCAGCATCGGCTCGACCAGGATCGCGGCCACGTCGCCGCGGTGCGGCTCGAGCGCGGCGCGGGCGGCCTCGAGGTCGTTGTACGGCGCGAGCGCGAAGACGTGCGGCACGTTGACCTTCGCGGGCGCGCCCGCCGGGAACGACAGCACCCCGCCGTGGTACGCGCCCTCGAAGACCAGCACCGTGCGCCGTCCGGTGTGCGCGACCGCGGCGGCGAGCGCCAGCAGGTTGGCCTCGGTGCCGGAGTTGGTGAAGCGCAGCCGCTCGATCGACGGGATCCGCGCGCGGATCTCGCGGGCGAGCGCCGCCTCGCCCGGCGTGTGCGAGGACAGGTTCAGGCCGCCGCGCAGCGCCTGCTCCACGGCCTCGCGGATCACCGGGTCGGAGTGCCCGTAGAGGCCCGCGGTGAACTCGCCGAGCGCATCGAGGTAGACGTGGCCGTCGACGTCGGTCAGGCGGCAGCCCTCGCCGCCCGCCATGTACGGCGGGAACGGCGGGAAGAACAGCACGCTGCGGGTGTTGCCGCCGGGCAGCACCTCGGCGGCCTCGCGCTGCAGGCGCTCGCTCGTCGGGCGGCGGGCGACATAGCGGTCGACGGCGTCGGCCAGCGCGCGGCCGAGCGCGTCATTCGGGTCGGCGGGTGCCAGGCGCGCGGCGGTCTGGGGTGCGTTCATCGGTCTGCCTCCGGAGACGACGGCTCCGAGGATACCGCCGCTCGCTGCCGGACCGGTCGTCGGTCGTGGCCGTCCAGGTGGACGCATGCGGCTTGAAGGGCCGCCCGCGCGCGTGGGACGGTGGCCGATCGCTGCCCGTCCGCCCGAGTCGACACCATGACCTTCCTGCCGCCCCTCACGCCCCGGTCCCGCCCGCGCGCGCCGCTCGCCTGCCTCGCCACCGCGACGATGCTGCTGCTGTCGGGCTGCGGCGGCGGTGGCGGCGTGGCCGACGATGCCGCGGCAGCGGCCGCAGCGGCGGCGGCCGCAGCGGCTGCGGCGGCCGCCTCCGCCGCGCAGGTCCCCGCTGCGGCCGCCCTCCCCGACGGCGCACCGACCACGGCGATCGTCGAGCCCGCCGCCCCGCAGCCCCCCGCGCCGGCCACCCTCACCCTCTCGGCAACCGCCAAGCGGCTCGCCCTGTCGTGGACCGCGGCGCCAGAGGCCACCGGCTACCGGCTGCAGCGCAAGCTCGGCAGCGGTGCCTGGACCGATGTCGGCGGCCTGCTCGGCGCCGCGACGCTCGGCACGACCGTCGACCTGACCCCGCACCTCTTCGACTGGGCCGCGACCCGCTACCGTGTGCTCGCCTGCGGCGCCGTGGGCTGCGGCGCCTCGCCCGAGGTCCCTGCGATCGACCGCATGCTCGAGACGATCGCCGCGCTCGACGCCCCGGTCCCCGGCGACACCGACAAGTTCGGCCTGGCGGTCGCGCTCAGCGCCGACGGCAGCACGCTGGCGGTCGGCGCGCCCGACGAGGACAGCAACGCCACCAGCATCGGCGGGGACGAGGCGAACGACGCCGCGACCGACGCGGGCGCGGTCCACGTGTTCGTGCGCAGCGGCACGGGCTGGGTCCGCCAGGCGTACGTCAAGGCCTCGAACACCGCGGCCGGCGACGCGTTCGGCCGGGCGCTCGCGCTCAGCACCGACGGCAGCACCCTGGCGGTCGGTGCACCCGGCGAGGACGGCACCGCGACCGACAGCGGCGCGGTCTACGTGTTCACCCGCACGGGCACCGCCTGGAACCAGCAGCAGCGCCTGAAGGCCGCGCAGCCGGATGCGAGCGACGCCTTCGGCACCGCCGTCTCGCTCGCCGGCGACGGCGCCACGCTCGCCGCGTCCGCACCGGGCGAGGACGGCGCGCCGCTCGCGGGGGAGGCCGACAACTCGCTCGCCAACAGCGGTGCGGTCTACGTGTTCGAGCGCTCGGGTGCGACCTGGTCGCAGCAGGCCTGGGTGAAGGCCTCGAACGCGCGCAGCGGCGACACCTTCGGCGGACCGCTGCCCGCGGGCGGCGTGAACACCGTGGGTGGACGCTCGGTGGCGCTGAGCGCCGACGGCCAGACGCTGGCGGTCGGCGCGAACCAGGAGGACGGCGACGACAGCGGCGTGCAGGGCACGGGCGCCATCACGCAGTCCGGCTACGCGTCCGGCAACAGCGGTGCGGTCTACGTCTTCGCGCGCTCGGGCAGCGTCTGGACGCGGCAGGCCTACGTGAAGCCCGCCACCGTCGGCCCCGGCGACCAGTTCGGCATCGCGGTGGCCCTGTCCGCCGACGGCGGCACGCTCGCGGTCGGCGCCACCAACGAGGACGGCGCGTCGCGCGGCATCGGCGGCGACGAGACCAGCGGCTCGGCCTCCAACTCGGGCGCGGCCTACGTGTTCACGCGCGGCGGCACCACCTGGTCGCAGCAGGCGTACGTGAAGGCCTCGAACACCGCCACCGGCGACCAGTTCGGCCAGCACGTGGCGCTGAGCGCGGACGGCACGCTGCTGGCGGTCGGGGCGCGGGCGGAGAGCGGGCGCACCGCCGGCGTCGGCGGCGACCAGACCAACCCGGACCCCGGCGCGACCACCAATGCGAGCGGCGCGGTCTACCTGTTCGGCTTCGCCAGCGGCACCTGGTCGCAGCGCAGCTACGTCAAGGGCCGCAGCGTCGCCGCCGAGGACGCGTTCGGCACCAGCGTGGCGCTCAGCGCCGACGGCACGGCGCTCGCGGTCGGCGCGCCGCTGCCGATCCAGGCGTCCACGCCCGGCGTCAGCGGCTCGGTCTTCGTCTACTGACGACACGGCCCGCCGCATCGTGCGATGCGGCGGGCCGGTCCGGTCGGCCTAGGCACCGCGGCGCAGCGGGCGCCCCGGGCCGGTCCGCGATCCTTACTGGATCGACAGCCGCTTCGCGCCGGCCACCGCCTTCTTGGGCAGCGTCAGCTCCAGCACGCCGTTGTCGAACCGCGCGCTCGCCTGCTCGTCGTCGATCTCGTCGGTCAGCGCGAAGCTGCGGGCGTAGGCGCCCTGGTAGCGCTCGCTCCTCAGCACGCGCTCGCCGTCCTTCTGCTCGGTCTCGCGCTTGAGCTCCGCGCGGATGGTCACGCGGTTGCCGTCGATGTCGACGTGGATGGCCTCCTTCGGCACGCCGGGCAGGTCGGCCTTCACGACGTAGGCACGGTCGGCCTCCGAGACGTCGACGCGCATCGGCACGGCCTGCTGCGGTGCACCGCCGGTGCCCTGGGGGGCGCCGCGCGCGTCGCCCGCACCTTCGTTGAACAGGTTGCGGAACAGCGTCGGGAAGACGTCGGCGAACGGATCGTAGATCGAGATCTTGGTCATGTCGGACTCCAGGCAATCGGTGGGATCGGGCGTCGGAGGAGCCGCGCCCATGCACCCCATCTATGCACCGTGCCCCTGCTTTTCAAGCGCCCGCGGGTCTCAGCCGACGAATGCGTCGTACAGCAGCTTGATCCCGATCAGCAGCAGCGAGCCGACCAGCAGGCGATAGAAGATCGCCTCGGGCAGCACCTTGACCAGCCGCAGCCCGCCCCAATATCCGAGCGGCACGAAGGGCGCGAGCGCGAGCGAGGCGGTGAGCCCCGAGGCGTCGAGCAGCCCGATCGCGGCATAGGGCACGAGCTTGACCACGTTGACCACGGTGAAGAAGATCACCGTCGTCGCCACCAGCCGCTCCTTGTCGAGCTTGAGCGGCAGCAGGTACTGCATCAGCGGCGGGCTGCCGGCATGCGCGAGCGTGCTGGTGAAGCCCGACACCGCGCCCCAGAAGCCGCCGACCAGCCGCGAGGCGGGGCGAGGCGCCGCCGCCGCGATCGCACGGCGCGCGGCGATCCGGTGCAGCGCGAATGCGACCGACTCCGCGCCCAGGATGCCCTTGACCCAGCGCACGTCGAGCACCGAGAACGCGAGCCCACCGATCACGATGCCGAGCATCGCGCCCGGCAGCACCGCGCGCAGCGTGTCGCCGTCGGCGCGGCCGCGCCAGGCCCACAGGCCGAGCGCATCCATCGCGAGCAGGATCGGCAGCAGGATTGCCGCGGCCACCGCCGGCGACATCGCCAGCGCCATCAGAGGCACCGCGAGCATCGCAAGCCCGTTGCCGCTCGCCTTGGAGAAGCCGGCGAGCAGCACCGCCGGGACCGAGACCGCCCAGAACGCGGGATCCGAGAGCACCTACAGCAGCTGGCAGACGTCGTCGAATGCGAAGCGCGGCAGCCGCTGCATCACCTTGGCGGGATCGCCGTGGCCGAGGTTGCACAGGAAGTTCGACTTGAAGCGCCCGTCCGGGAAGAACTCGGCGTCGACGCGCGCGTTGTCGAAGCCGGACATCGGGCCGACGTCGAGCCCCACCGCGCGTGCGGCGAGCATGAAGTAGGCGCCCTGCAGCGTGCCGTTGCGGAACGCGAAGCCGGTGCGCGCGGCGAGCTTCTCGGGGCCGTCGAAGCCGGCCTTCATCGTCGTGTTGTGCGGGAAGACCTTGGGCAGGTGCTCGTGGAAGTCGAGGTCGTGCGCGACGATCGCGACCACCGGGGCGCTCATCGTCTTGTCGACGTTGCCCGGCGACAGCATCGGGCGCAGCCGCTCCTTGGCCGCCTGCGTGCGCAGGAACACGAAGCGCGCGGGCTGCGTGTTGGCCGAGGTCGGCGCCATCTTCATCAGGTCGAAGGCCGCGCGAAGCTCGGCGTCGGTGACCGGGGTGTCGAGCCAGCCGTTCTGCGTGCGGGCCGTGGTGAACAGCGTCTCGATCGCGTGCGAATCGATCATGGGGGGAGGTTCCGTGCGGGGTTGAGGCCGATGCCTGTGAAGCTTAGGCGGGTACGGGCGTGGATTGCCATGATGCCATCTGCCAGCCCGAGGGCCCGCGGCGCCAGACCTGCAGGTAGCGGCTGACGAACTCCTTGGGCGTGCCCTTGACCGTCACGCGGATGCGCACGTCGCCGTTGCACAGCGCGGTGTCGCCCCACACGCGCCAGGCGCGCGCGAGCGGGATCAGCGCGGTGTAGTCGTAGTGGCCGGTGCAGGCGCGCTCGATGAAGGTCGCGCGGTCCTCGGCGGTGGCCGACGAGTGCACGTAGATCAGGTCGGGGGCGAACAGCGACTCGAGCGTGGCGCGGTCCTTCGCGACGGTGGCGGCGGCGCGCCGGTCGTCGATCGCCTCGAGCTCGGCGACGATGCGGGGGTCGGTCATGCGGAAGGCTCCTCGGGACGGGCCGGCGCGGATGCGGCGGCGGGTTGAAGCACGAAGTCGAAGTCGAGCGTCCAGTACGGCGCGTCGCGCCGCGTGCCGTCGGGCGCGGTGCCGGGCTCGTGGCGGATCCAGTCGGCGATCAGCGAGGGACGCACGCCGAAGACCGCATCCGAATCCAGGTAGCGCCCGCCGCGGCGGAACACATGGGTGATCAGCCGCTCGTGGCCGGGCGCGGCGATCATGAAGTGCAGGTGCGCGGGCCGCCACGGATGGCGGCCGGTCGCCTCGAGCAGGCGGCCGACCGGGCCGTCGGTCGGGATCGGATAGGCCTCGGCCACGATCGTCCAGAACCGGAATCCGCCGTCTGCGTCGGCACGCAGCACGCCGCGCGCCTGGGCCTGCGCCAGCCCTTCGCGCTGCACGTCGTAGAAGCCCTCGGCATCGGCCTGCCAGACGTCGATCTGCGCATGCGGCACCGGCTCGCCGCGCGGCCCGAGCACACGACCCTGCACCCAGCACGGCTCGCCCGCGGCGCCGCCCGAGATGTCCTCGCCCAGCGCGAAGCGCGGCGCATCGGGCACATGGAAGGGGCCGAACACCGTCGACTCGGTGCCGCCCGGCGGCGTTGCGTGGTTCTGGTCGGTGACCAGCATCGACAGGCCGAGCACGTCCGACAGCAGGATGAACTCCTGTCGCCGGTCGGTGCAGGTCTGGCCGACCGCGGTGAGGAACGAGACGGCCTGGAACCACTCGGCCTCGGTGAGCCGCGTCTCGCGCGCGAAGGCGTGCAGGTGGCGCACCAGTGCGGCCATCAGCGCGTGTGTGCGCGCGTCGGGCGTCGATGCCAGCCGGGCGAGGACCGCCTCGGTGATCGGGTGATGCTCAGTGCCTTCGGCATCTGCGGCGCTCATCGTCGTCTCCTCGTCGCAAGGCCCGGGGGGCGGGCGTGGTCAGGCGATCCGTACCGCACCGTCCTCGACCGCGACGTCCACCGCCAGCAGCCGCTCGCCCTTGCAGGGGCCTTCGTAGCAGTGGCCGTCGTCGAGATGGAACATCGCCGTATGGTGCGCGCACATCAGGTCGCGCCGGCCCTCGATCTCGTAGACGCAGAACACGTCGGACGAGAAGTGGTACGGGATGCGCACGTGCGGACACTCGTTGACATAGGCCCGCACGCCGGCCTCGACCTTGAACAGCACGACCCGGAACGCGCGCGGGCCTTCGCCGAAGACGCGCTCCAGGCCGTTGTCCGCGGGCAGCTCGTCGAGCGCCGCCAGCGGCGTGCCGGCGGCGGGTGCGTTCGGACGCGCGCGCCAGTCGTCCGCGCTCATGCCGCTCAGACCCGCTCGACGAGCATCGCGATGCCCTGGCCGACACCGATGCACATCGTCGCCACCGCGTAGCGCCCGCCGGTGTCATGGAGCTGGTTGACCGCGGTCAGCACCAGCCGCGCGCCCGACGCACCAAGCGGATGGCCGAGCG
>JAIYAG010000531.1 GCA_027489195.1 Burkholderiales bacterium
GAACGAGAAGACCAACTTCAACTGCATGGCGTCGCTGAAGCCGAACACGATCTTCACGAACGCCGCGCCCACCGATGACGGCGACGTCTGGTGGGAAGGCATGACCAAGGAGGCGCCCGCGCACCTGGTCGACTGGCAGGGCAAGGACTGGACGCCCGAGGACGGGCGGGCCGGCCGCAAGGCCGCGCACCCGAACGCGCGCTTCACCGTCGCCGCCTCGCAGAACCCGGTCATCGACCCCGCCTGGGACGATCCGCGCGGCGTGCCGATCGACGCGTTCATCTTCGGCGGCCGCCGCTCGACCACCGTGCCCCTGGTGACCGAGGCCCGCAACTGGGTCGAGGGCGTGTACATGGCCGCGACCATGGGCTCGGAGACCACCGCCGCGCAGGCCGGCGCGCAGGGCATCGTGCGCCGCGACCCGTTCGCGATGCTGCCCTTCTGCGGCTACAACATGGCCGACTACTTCCGCCACTGGCTCGACCTCGGGCACAAGCTCCAGGCCGCCAAGGCGAAGCTGCCGGCGATCTTCTGCGTGAACTGGTTCCGCACCGACGAGCAGGGCAAGTTCGTGTGGCCCGGCTACAGCGAGAACATGCGCGTGCTGCAGTGGATGATCGGCCGCCTCGAGGGCAAGGCCGGCGGCAGCGAGCACGTGTTCGGCACCAGCCCGCGCTACGAGGACCTCGACTGGTCGGGCCTTGAGTTCGGCCGGGGCGACTTCGACAAGATCACCGCGATCGACAAGGGCCAGTGGACCCGCGAGTTCGAGCTGCACGAGGAGCTGTTCAAGATGCTCGCGCAGGGGCTCCCGCACCACCTGCCGGAGACGAAGGCGGCGCTGGAGAAGCGGCTGGCGGCCTGACGGGCGCACGCCGCATCGCTTCGGGAAGAACCCGGCTCCGGCCGGGTTTTTTCATTCCGGGCGGGTGCGTGGCACAGTACGGCCGACGCGTCCCCCGCTCGCCATCGACCGAGACCGCCCGCCATGTACCTGCCCGCCCATTTCGCCGAGACCCGGCTCGACGAGCTCCACCGCATCGTGCGGGCGCATCCGCTCGGCATGCTGGTGACGCACTCCGCCAAGGGCCTGGATGCCGACCACATCCCCTTCGAGCTCGATGCGACGCGCGGCGAGTTCGGCACCCTGACCGCCCATGTGGCGCGCGCCAACCCGCTGTGGACGCAGATCCCGGACGGCACGCCGGTGATGGTGGTGTTCCGCGGGGTGCAGGGCTACGTGTCGCCCAACTGGTATCCGAGCAAGCACGAGACCCACCAGCAGGTGCCGACCTGGAACTACGAGGTGGTGCATGTCCACGGCGTGCTGCGCATCGTCGAGGACGAGAAGTTCCTGCGCGGCGTGCTGGGGCGGCTCACGCGCAAGCACGAGTCGACCGAGCCCAAGCCCTGGAAGATGGCCGATGCCCCGCGCGACTACATGGAGCGGATGCTGACGATGATCGGCGGCATCGAGGTCGAGGTGCTGCGCGTCGAGGGCAAGCGCAAGCTCAGCCAGAACCGGGAGGCGCGCGACGTCGACGGTGTCGTGCAGGCGCTGCAGGCGCGCGGCGACGAGGACCTGTCGTCGGCGGTGACCGCGGCGCGGTCATGAGGGGCGCCGCGGCGGCCCGGGCCGGCGGCTAGCGCGGGGTCGGCGTGCCCTGCGGGCGGGCCGGTGCCTGTCCGATCAGCCTGACCATCGCCACGTAGCCGAGGCTGTTGGCGAGTTCGGCCGGCATCACGCCCTGCCGGTCGCCGATCCGCGTGTCCGCCCCCGCCTCGACCAGCGCGCGCACGCAGGCCTCGTGGCGCGGCCCGCCGTCGCCGAGCACGATCGCCTCGATCAGCGCGGTCCAGTGCAGCGTGTTGAGGTGGTCGAGCGGCGCGCCTGCGGCGATCAGGCGGCGCACCACGCCGTCGTGGCCGAGGTGGGCGGCGGCGATCAGCGCCGTGCCGTCCCAGCGGCTGGTGACGAGCTTCGCGCTCGCGCCCAGCGACAGCAGCAGCGCGAGCGTCGGCTCGTCGTCGGCGACCGCGGCGATGGTGACCGCGTCGTAGCGGTCGGCGTCGAGCGCGGCGGTGTCGGCGCCAGCGGCGACGAGCGCGCGGATCGCGTCGTGCTTCGCCGCGAAGGCGGCGACGTGCAGCGGCGTGCGAGCGTTGCCGTCGCGGGCCTCGAGGCCGCGTCGGTCGGCGGCGGCCAGGCGCGTGACCGCGGGCGCGTCGCCGCGGTGGGCGGCGGCGTGCAGGCCGGTGTAGGCGGCGGCTTCGGCGGGGGACGGGGCGGTCTGGGCGCTCGCGGGGCGTGGCGCGGCCAGCGCGGCCGCGAGCAGCAGGCCGAGCAGGGCGGCGCGCGTGCGGACCGGGGAGGTGGAGCGGATCGGTCGGGACATGGCCGGGGTCATCGCGGCGTGGCGGGGCGGCGGGAAGGGGGGGGCGTACGTCGGTCACTGACCGGTGCGACCGCGCGCTCCAGCGCCAGCCGGATGAAGCGCTGGTAGGGCATGCCGGCGGACGCCGCCGCCGCCTTGACTGCATCGAGCAGCTCGCCGGGCATCCGCATGTTCACGCGGGCTTCCTTGGGGGCGAGCTCGAACCGCAGGGGTGTCATCGACGACAGGTCGTAGCGCGTCAGGTCGGCGGCGGCGACGAAGCGCGCTGCGTCCGCGTCAGTCTTCGGGGTGGGCAATCTGCGCTTCAAAGTGCCTGATCTCCTTCGCATGCATCCAGCGGGCGCTGATCGGGCGGAGGAATCGCTGCCCGTCGCGCTCGAAGATCGACTCGATCGTCGCCACCGACACGCCGTGCTTCGTGCATTTGGCGCGGTTTCCGGAGTCCCAGTCGAATCCGTCCAACAGGATCGACATCGATCAGTGTAGACGAATGTATGTACAGGATGCACTGCGATCGGAATCGGCGGACTGGGCGTGCAGGGCAGAGCGGGTTACAGACAGCATGGCAGGGCAGACGGATGACAGGTCGCCGAAGTCTGCGATGGCGCAGAGCGTCCTACATCCGACTCACGGCCTAAGCCGGTCGTGGCACTGCGCGGGCAGGCCCGCCCCGCCTACTGCTGCCCTTGCACCTTGCGCTCCGTCGACAGCGCCTCGCGCCGCTCGGTCTTCGGCGTCCTCGGCGCGATGTCGAACACCACCCGCCGGATCCGTCCCTCGAACTCGAACGGCGGCGCGTAGTCGTGGCACACCGGCGCCGTCGAGCGCCCCACGTCCATGCCGGTCGACGACACCATCGCGGCCATTTCGGGGATCGTCACCGATCCGATCTCGGCACCGTCGAGCAGCAGCGTCGCGGTGCCGGACTTGCCGTCGCGCGCCATCCGCAGGCCGACGGTGCACGGGCCCGAGGGCAGCTCGGCGTCCGAGACCACGTGGGTGTGCGCGTGGAAGTGGTTGTAGTCGAAGACCAGCCTGCGCTCGCGCACGTACAGCGCGAAGCCGCCGTTGGAGCTGCCGCGTGCGACGATCGCGCCGTTGCGGCCCTCGCCGAGCTCGATGTCGGCGCTCAGCACGAAGGGTCGCGCGCCGGTCGACGGCGCGACGTCGGCGTTGTAGCGCGAGACCGGCGGATACAGGACCCAGCGGTCGCGACGGGCGCCGGCGCCGCCGCGCGCCTGCGCGGAGCGGAACAGCTCGGCGCCGCGCCGGTCGTCGAGCGGCAGCACGCCGTGGCGCGCGGCCTCCTCCCACCACAGCGCGACCAGCGTGCGCAGCCGCTCGGGATGGACGGCCGCGAGGTCGGTCGCCTCGGATGCGTCGACGTCCGCGTGGTACAGCTCCCAGGCCTCGGCGTCGTAGTCGGTGCCCGGCTTGTGGAAGCAGACTGCCTTCCAGCCCTCGTGCCAGAGGCCGCGGTGACCGAACATCTCGAAGTACTGCGTGCGCTTGCGCGTGGGCATGCCGGCTGCGTCGTCGGCCAGCGCGTAGGCCATCGAGGTGCCGTGCATCGGCTGCTGCGGCACGCCGTCGACTTCGGCGGGCGCCGCGATGCCGAGGATCTCGAGCACCGTGGGCGCGATGTCGACGACATGGTGGAACTGGCGCCGCACGCCACCGGCGTCCTTCATGCGCGCCGGCCAGTGCACGACGAAGGGATCGCGCACGCCACCGGCGTGGGTGTTCTGCTTGTAGCGCTTGAGCGGCGTGTTGCCGCACATCGCCCAGCCCCATGGATAGTTGGTGTGGCTGTCCGCGGTGCCGATCAGGTCGAGCCGCTCGACGGCCTGGTCGACGTCCTGCTTCATGCCGTTGAAGTACATCATCTCGTCGAGGATGCCGGTGCGCCCGCCCTCCTGGCTCGCGCCGTTGTCGCTCATCACCACCAGCAGCGTGTTGTCGAGCTGCCCCATCTCGCGCAGCGCGTCGACGTAGCGGCCGAGGTGCTCGTCGGTGTGCTCGAGGAAGGCGGCGAAGGCCTCCATCAGCCGAGCGGCGAAGCGGCGCTCGTTGTCGGTGAGCTCGTTCCACGCGGGCACGCCGGGGTTGGGCGGGGGCAGCACGGTCTCGGGCGGCACCACGCCCATCGCCTTCTGGCGCTCGAACCAGTGCTCGCGCATCACGTCCCAGCCGGCGTCGAACCGCCCGCGCCAGCGCGCGAGGTACGCGTCGGGCGCCTGGTGCGGCGCATGGCACGCGCCGAACGCGAGGTAGGTGAAGAACGGCCGATCGGGCGCGGCCGACACGTGGTCGGACGCGTAGGCGATCGCGCGGTCGACCAGGTCCTCGGTCAGGTGGTAGCCGTCCTCGGCGCGCGCGGGTGCGTCGACGTAGTGGTTGTCCTGCACCAGCTCGGGCCGGAACTGGTCGGTCTCGCCCTGCAGGAAGCCGTAGAACCGGTCGAAGCCGCGGCCCAGCGGCCAGTTGCGGAACGGGCCCGCGGGGCCGGCCTCGTGCATCGGCGCGAGGTGCCACTTGCCCACCATGAAGGTGCCGTAGCCCTGCGCGCGCAGCACCTCGGCGAGCGTCGCGGCGCTCTTCGGGATCGCGCCGCGCATGTTCGGAAAGCCGGTGTCGAAGTTGGAGATCGCGCGCATGCCCACCGCATGGTGGTTGCGCCCGGTCAGCATGCAGGCGCGGGTGGGCGAGCACAGCGCCGTGGTGTGGAAGTTCGTGAAGCGCAGGCCGGCGGCGGCGAGCGCATCGATGCGCGGGGTGGCGAGCGTCGAGCCGTAGCAGCCCCACTGCGCGAAGCCGACGTCGTCGAACACGATGACGACCACGTTCGGTGCGCCCGCGGCCGGCCGCGGCTCGGGCGGCCACCAGGGCTCGGAGTCGCCCGCCGTGCGGCCGATGCGGCCCTGGAAGGATTCATGGGACATGCGGCGCTCCTCGTTCAAGGCGCCGGCCCGCGCCCCGCGCGGAACCGGATCACTCGGGCTTGACGCCCGCCACGTCGATCAGCTGCTTCCAGCTCACCAGGTCGCTCTGGATCAGCTTCTCGAACTCGGCGACCGACAGCGGCTTGGGTGCCGGGCCGTTCTGCTTCTGATCGAAGAACTCGGCGACCTCGGGCAGGACCATCCAGCGGTTGAGCGTGGCGTTCATGCGCTCGACGATCTCGCGTGGCAGGGCCTTCGGCCCGAACAGGCCGTACCAGGGGAACGCGTCGAGCTTGAAGCCCTGCTCGATCACGGTCGGCACGTCCTTGATCTGCGGCAGCCGCTCGCCCGACAGCGTGCCGATCGCCCGCATGCGGCCGGAGCGCAGATGGGGCAGCGGCGACGCGGCGTCGATGGTGGCGATCGGCATCACGCCCGAGATCACGTCGGGCGGGATCTGCGCGACGGTCTTGTACGGCACGTGGACCATCTTCATGCCCGACTGCGCCTTGATCGACTCCATCGCCAGATGGCCGCCCGAACCGATGCCCCACGACGCGTACGACAGGTCGTTGCGGGTCTTCACGTACTCGACCAGCTCGCGCATGTTCTTGACCGGCAGCGAGGGGTTCACCACCACCATGTTCCCGCCGCCGCCGCCGATGCGGGCGATCGGCACGATGTCGTTGAGCGGGTCCACCGGCGGCTTGAGCATCAGCAGCTTGTTGGAGACGGTGGCGCCGGTGAACGAGACCAGCAGCGTGAAGCCGTCGGGCGC
>JAIYAG010000212.1 GCA_027489195.1 Burkholderiales bacterium
CGTCGAAGCACCGCGCACCACCGCGCACCACCGCGCAACGACCCCCACGACACGAGGACCTGGACGATGGCGATCATCGCGATCGGCGGCATGCAGCACGAGACGAACACCTTCGCCCCCTCGCCGGCCGACTACGCCGCCTTCGAGTCGGGCGGCGGCTGGCCGACGATCCAGCGCGGCGAATCGCTGTTCGAGGCGGTGGCCGGCGCCAACATCCCGGTGCAGGGCGCGATCGACGCGCTGCGCGCGCGTGGCCACTCGCTGGTGCCGCTGACCTGGGCCGCGGCCTCGCCGTCGGCGCAGGTCACCGAGGATGCGTTCGAGCGGATCGTCGGCGACCTGATCGCGCGGCTGCGCGCGGCGGGCCGCGTGGACGGCGTCTACCTCGACCTGCACGGCGCGATGGTCTGCGCTCACGTCGACGACGGCGAGGGCGAGATCCTGCGCCGCGTGCGCGAGGTGGTCGGCCCCGGCGTGCCGGTGGTCGCGAGCCTGGACCTGCATGCGAACGTCACGCGGCTGATGGTCGCGCAGTCGGACGCGCTGTCGATCTACCGCACCTATCCGCACGTCGACATGGCCGAGACCGGCGGGCGTGCGGCCGCGCTCCTCGACGCGATGCTGACGAAAGGCCGCCGCCCGGCCAAGGCGTTCCGGCAGTTCGACTACCTGACCGGCATCCCGTCGCAGTGCACGTTCATCGAGCCTTGCCAGGGGCTGTATGCGCGCATCGCCGACATCGAGCGCCGCCATCGCGCCTCGGTCGACTTCGCGCCGGGCTTCCCGATGGCCGATTTCGCCGAGTGCGGGATGTCGGTGGTGGCCTACGCGGACGACGCCGCGTCCGCGCAGGCGGCGCTCGCCGAGATTGGTGACGCCGTGGCCGCGGCCGAGCCGGACTTCGCGCTCACGCTGCTCGACCCCGACGAGGCGGTGCGCCGGGCGATGCGCGACGGCGCGCCGGGCGCGCCGGTGGTGCTCGCCGACACGCAGGACAATCCGGGTGCGGGCGGCAACGGCGACACGGTCGGGCTGCTCGCGGCCATGATCCGCCAGCGCGCGCCCGAGGCGGTGCTCGGCCTCCTGATCGATCCGACGAGCGCGGCGCGCGCGCACGAGGCCGGGCAGGGCGCGACACTGGAGTTCGCGCTCGGCGCGACCTCGGGCGTGGCCGGGCACGTGCCGCTGGCCGGGCGCTTCCAGGTCGAGCGCCTGGGCGACGGCCGCTTCACCTGCACCGGGCCGATGTTCCGCGGCTTCCGGATGCAGCTCGGGGCCATGGCGCTGCTGCGCGAGGAGAAGAGCGGCGTGCGGGTGGTGCTCGCGTCGGTGAAGTGCCAGGCCGCCGACCAGGAGATGTTCCGCCACGTCGGCATCGAGCCGATCCGCCAGCGGGTGGTGGCGCTCAAGAGCTCGGTGCACTTCCGGGCCGATTTCCAGCCGATCGCGCGCGAGGTGCTGGTGGTGCGCTCGCCGGGGCCGGCGCTGGCCGACCCGGTGGAGTTCGCCTGGAAGCGGCTGCGCCGCGGTCTGCGGATGCGGCCGCTGGGGCCGGTGTTCGGGGGCTGACGCCGGTCAGCGCGGCGGGGGCAGGTCCGTGCCGAGCGCCCGCCGCCACAGCCAGTCGAGCCCGCGTCCGACGTCGCCGCGAAAGCCCACCTGCACGGTCGGCGCGAGGGCCGTCCAGCCTTCGCCGCGCCGCTCGGCGACCTCGAACGAGAACACGTAGGCCGGCTCCTGGCCCATCCTGAGGTCGGTGATCGTCACCCGCTCACCGCGCTGCGCCAGCGCGAAGAAGCCGCGACTGAAGCGGGCGATCTCCACCACGGCCCCCTGTCTGGCGAGCGCCTGGTACAGCGGCGTGCCGCGATCGAAGCGATCGAAGCGCATCGTGTCGCCGTCGTCGAGCAGCGAGCGGAAGCCCTCGTGGTAGCCGTCGGGCGTCATCGCGACCACCCGCCAGAGCACCGAGTTGAACGGGGTCGGGGTCACCAGCACGCGCTCGGCGACGATGCCCTGCGCAGCGAGCGCGCGTTCGGCCGTGCCGCGGACCTGGTGCTGGGCGACCAGACCCCAGCCGAGGTACAGCGTGCTCAGCAGCAGGCCCATGCGATTCCACCGCAGTCCGCGCGCCGCCGGCAGCCGCAGCGCGGCGATCACGCCGACCACCAGCGGCAGCGTGTACGCCGGGTCGATGATGAAGACGCTGCCGAGGCCGAACGGATGGTCGGAGAACGGCTGCGCGAGCTGCGTGCCGTAGACGGTCATCGTGTCGAGCAGCGGATGGGTGACGAGCGCCAGCCAGAGCGCGAGCCACCAGCGCCGGAACGCGCCGCGCTCGCCGTGTACCCGCGCGGCGAGCCAGGCGATCGGCGGCGCGGCGAGCGTCAGCCAGGTCAGGCCGTGGCTGTGCGCCCGGTGCAGCGTCATGTTCCCGATCGGGTCGCCGTGGTCGACGAACACGTCGAGGTCGGGCAGCGTGCCGCACAGGCCGCCCCACAGCGCGGCCTTCCAGGGTGCGGTGCGCCGGCCCATGACCGCGACGCCGACGGCCGCGCCGAGCGCGAGCTGCGAGAGGGAGTCCATGACCGCGATGCTGCCATCGCGAGGCGGCTGCCGGGGGCGCGGCCCCGGCGCGGCGGGGGGATCGGGCGAGCGGCCCGCCGCGCGGCGGACCCGCCCGCGGCCCTCAGGCCTCGCCGCCGAGCGCCTTGATCAGGTTGTCCACGTACTGGTCGACCAGGCCCTCGAACTCCGACTTCACCATCGGCGTGGCGACCGCCTTCATCAGCGCCGGCATCGGCACCTCGACGGTACCGACGATCTTGAGCACCAGGTCGGTCGTCTTCTTGGCGTCGACGATCTTCCAGCTCCCGCCGACCTGCGCGTTGCCCTCGCCCTTGACCGGCGTCCACACCACCGTGCCCTTCTTCGCGTCGGACACGTACTTCGACGCGTAGACGGTCTGCAGGCTGATGGTGCCGATGCCGACCTTCTTCATCTCCCATCGGTAGACGCCGTCGCCCAGGTCGACCAGCTTGTCGACCTTGGGGAAGTGCGCGACCGACTTCGGCACGTCCGACAGCAGCGCGAACACGTCCTTGTAGGCGGACTTGACCGAGAACTCGTAGCCCAACTCGATGGGGACGCTGATCGCCATGGGGGTGTCTCCTCTATGTGGTGCGGATCGGGCCGCGCCCGGGCGGGGCGCGCGGGTCGGCCGCCAGTCTAGCGACTCGGCACGGGCGGTGGCCAGCGGCGCCTGCGCCGAACGTGCCGCAGCCCCCGGAGCCGGTCGGCCCGGACGCGCGATCTCCGGCCGGCTGCGCCACAATGGCGGTTCACACGGGAGTCGACATGGACGAGCTCTGGCGCTGGCCGGCCACTGCGCTGGCGGATGCGATCCGCACGCGGCGCATCTCCAGCCGCGAGGCGACCGAGGCCTGCCTCGCCCGCACGCGCGAGGTCAATCCGACGCTCAACGCGATCGTCGAGGTGCTCGACGCCGAAGCGCTCGCCGCCGCCGACGCGGCCGATCGCGCGGTCGGCCGCGGCGAGGCCCTCGGCCCGCTGCACGGCGTGCCGGTCACCACCAAGGTCAACGTCGACCAGCGCGGCCTCGCGACCACCAACGGCATCGTCGCGTTCCGCGATGCGATCGCCACCGACGACAGCCCCGTGGTGTCGAACCTGCGGCGCGCCGGCGCGGTGATCTTCGGGCGCACCAACACGCCGGCCTTCTCGTTCCGCTGGTTCACCGAGAACGACCTGCACGGCCGCACGCTGAACCCGTGGTCGCGCGAGCGCACGCCGGGCGGCTCGAGCGGCGGCGCGTCCTCGGCGGTGGCCGCCGGCATGGGCCCGATCGCGCACGGCAACGACCTGGCGGGCTCGGTCCGCTATCCGGCCTACTGCACGGGCGTCTACGGGCTGCGGCCCTCGTTCGGACGCGTGCCGGCGTTCCTGCCGAGCGCGAAGGAGGAGCGTCCGCCGGGCATGCAGACGATGTCGGTGCAGGGGCCGCTCGCCCGCACGGTGGGCGACCTTCGGATCGCGCTCGAGGCCATGGCCGCGCGCGATCCGCGCGACCCGTGGTGGGTGCCCGCGCCGCTGCGCGGGCCGGCGCTCGCGCGGCCGATGCGGGTCGCGATGACCGTGTCGGTGCCCGGTGCGGTGGTGCACCCGGCGATCGTGCGTGCCGTCGAGCAGGCCGGCGCCTGGCTCGCCGAGGCGGGCTACGTGGTCGAGGCGGTCGATCCGCCGCACCTCGAGGAGGCCGCGAGCCTGTGGTCGGCGATCGCCGACACCGAGGTCCGCACGCTGATGGCCGACACGGTGGCGCGCCTCGGCGACGCCGGGCTGCGGACCGCGATGGCGGGCATGCAGCGCGGCTCGGTCGAGCTCGGCCTCGAGGGCTACATGCGCGCGATGGCACGCCGCACGGCGCTCGTGCGCGACTGGTTCGCCTTCCTCGAGCGCTACCCGCTGGTGCTGGGGCCGGTCTGCGCCGAGCCGCCCTTCCCCTGGGGCCTGGACACCACCACGCCCGAGAACATGGACCGCGTGCGCTTCGCGCAGGGTCCGCAGTTCATGGTGCCGGTGCTCGGCCTGCCCTCGCTGTCGGCGCCGCTCGGCGCGGTCGACGGGGTGCCGATCGGCGTGCAGCTCACCGGGCCGCGCTATCGCGAGGACCTGGTGCTGGACGCGGCCGAGGTGCTCGAGGCACGGCATCCGTCGGCCACGCCGATCACGCCGGGCTGGTCGCCGTGAGCGCGCGCGACCCGCTGGCGTCGCTGCCGCCCGAGCAGCTCGGCGCGGCCGCCTGGTACGGCCCGCGGTGGCGCGGTCGCGAGGACTGGATCGTGCGGCTGTCGGCGACCGACGTCGACGAGATCGAGGCGGCGCTCGCGGCCTGGCCGGCGCGCGCGCACGGAGCGCCCGCGCCGACGCATGCGGTGGACTTCCCGTTGCCCAACCTCGGTCCGCGGCTGGGCGCGATCCGCGACGAGCTCCTCAACGGCCGCGGCTTCTCGCTGCTCAAGGGCCTGCCCGTTAAGCGATGGAGCCGGCGCGAGACCACGACCGCGTTCATGGGTCTGGGCGCGCACCTCGGGCGCGCCCGCTCGCAGAACGCCGCCGGCCACCTGCTCGGCCACGTGCGCGACCTCGGCCTGTCCTCGAGCGACCCGTCGGTGCGCATCTACCAGACACACGAGCGCCAGACCTTCCACACCGACTCGTGCGACGTCGTCGGGCTGCTGTGCCTGGCCAACGCCCGCCGCGGCGGCGACTCGCTGCTGGTGAGCAGCACGACGATCTTCAACGAGATGCGCCGGCGCCGGCCCGAGCTGCTCGAGCGGCTCTTCGAGCCCCTGGCCACCGACCGGCGCGGCGAGACGCCCGCGGGCATGAAGCCGTACTTCGAGATCCCGGTGTTCAGCTGGCACGCCGGCCACCTCACCGCGATCTACCAGCGTCAGTACATCGACAGCGCGCAGCGCTTTCCCGATGCGCCGCGGCTCGAGCCGGCGCACCTCGAGGCGCTCGACCTGTTCGACGCGCTCGCCGAGGATCCGAAGCTGAACTTCCGGATGCGGCTCGAGCCGGGCGACGTGCAGTTCGTCCACAACCACACGATGCTGCACGACCGGACCGCCTTCGTCGACTGGCCGGCGCCCGAGCGGCGCCGCCACCTGCTGCGGCTGTGGCTCGCGGTGCCGGGCGCGCGCCCGCTGCCCGAGGTGTTCGCGCAGCGCTACGGCAGCGTGACCGTCGGCGACCGGGGCGGCATCGTGGTGCCGGGCATGGTGACCTGCGTGCCCGAGGCGTAGCGCGGCCGGGGGCGCGACCGGCACCGTGCCGGTCGCCCGACCGTGACACCGCCGCCGCGCCGCCCGCCGACTGCACCGGGCCGGCGCACGGCGCGGCCGGTAAGGTGGCCGTCCCGATCCCGATCGATCCCGACGGCCACGCGCCGCACCGCCATGACCGACCCGCTGTCCCGACGCGTGCGCGCGATGCGCCGCTCCGACGTGCGCGACCTGCTGCGCCATGCCGGCCTGCCCGACATGATCTCGCTCGCCGGCGGGCTGCCCGCGGCCGAGCTCTTCGACGTCGACGGCCTGCGCGCCGCGACCCTCGCCGCGCTCGAGGACTCGCCCGGCTCGGCGCTGCAGTACGGCATGACTGAAGGCCAGCCGGCGCTGCGCGAGGCGATCGCGGCGCTGCTGGGCGAGCGCGGCATCGCGGCGGGTGCCGAGGATCTGGTGGTCACCGCCGGCTCGCAGCAGGGCCTGGACCTGGTGGCGCGCGCGCTGCTCGACGACGGCGACGCGGTGGTGGTCGAGCGGCCGTCGTACCTCGCGGCGCTGCAGGCCTTCGGCCTGGCGTCGCCGCGCTGGTGCACGATCGGCGTCGACGCGCACGGCGGCCGTGTCGAGGACCTCGACGCGGCCTGCGAGGGCGTGCGCCCGAAGCTCGTCTACGTCGTGCCCGACTTCGCGAACCCGACCGGCGCCTGCATGTCGATCGAGCGGCGGCGCGCGCTGGTGCGCTGGGCCGTGCGCCGCGAAGTGACGGTGATGGAGGACGACCCGTACGGCGCGCTGCGCACGCGTGGCGAGGCGCTGCCCTCGATCGCCGCGCTCGCGGCCGAGGTGCCCGGCGCGTCGCGCTGGATCGCGCAGGCGTCCACGCTGTCGAAGACGGTGGCGCCGGGGCTGCGCACCGGCTGGCTGCTGCTGCCGCCGTGGCTGCGCGAGGCGGTCGTGCTGATCAAGCAGGCCGCCGACCTGCACACCTCGTCGTTCGCGCAGGAGGTGGCCCGACACTACCTCGCGTCGGGCCGGCTGCCGGCGCGGCTGGCGATCGTGCGCGCCGAGTACGCGCGCCGGCGCGATGCGCTGGCCGAGGCGCTGCAGGCGGGCTTCGGCGAGCGGCTCGCGCTGCAGGTGCCCGACGGCGGCATGTTCCTGTGGGGCCGGTTCACCGACGGCACCGACCCGCGCGCGCTGCTGCCGCATGCGCTCGAACGCGGCACGATGTTCGTGCCGGGCGACGCGTTCTACATCGACGCGGCGGACTCGGGGACGCTGCGGCTGAACTTCAGCGCTGCGTCGCCGGAGCGGCTGCGCGAGGGCGCGCGGCGACTGCTCGAGGCGCACCGCGCCCTGCACCGGCTCGCCAAGGCGGCCAGAAGCCGTGAATAAACCTACTGCGCGTCCCGAGCCGACGCCTGCGGTGCTCGCCGTACTCAAGTACGGCTGCGCTCCTCGACGTCGGCTCGGGCCTGCTCGCTACGGTTTCTTCACGGCTTCTTAGCGGGGTGGGTGGCGAGGCGCGCAGTACAGCGCGCACGGCGCTGCCGCGTGATTTCAGGCCGCGGGCCGCACGCACCCCGCCGGCAGCGCCATCGACCAGGCCTGCACGATGCCGGCATCGGCGAGGTCCTGCACGAAGGCGGTGACGCCGAAGCGCGCGTCCGCGCCGCCGCTCGCCGCGAGCGGTGCCGCGTATGCGGCGCGGCCGTCGGCGTCGAGCGCCAGCGGCCCGTCGAGCCGCCGCACGACATGGTCGTGGCGCAGGGTCTCGCCGCGGTTCTCGCCGGCGTCGACCGCCGAGCGCAGCCCGCTCTGCGTGAGCGCCACGTACAGCGCCGGGCGGCGCGCCGTCGCGCCCGGCGCCAGCACGGCGCTCACCCGCAGCACCGGCGCGGCGGACGGTCCGTCGACGGCGATCGCGATGCGCGCCCCCGCCGGCTGGCGCTGCAGCGCCGCGAGCCGTCGCTCGAGCGCCACCGGGTCGTCCCAGCCGCGCCACTCGCGCGCCCCGAGGAAGACCCCGGGCGTGTAGACCGTGCGTCCGCCGCTCGCGGCGGTCAGCCAGCGCTGACGTTCACCGAACGCGGGCTGCGCGAACGGATCCTTCCAGCCGATGTAGTCCCAGTAGCGCACATGCAGCGACAGCGGCGCGATGCGCGCGGGCTCGCCCGCCGAGACCCGCGACAGCCAGCGGTCGGCGGGCGGGCACGAGCTGCAGCCCTCGGAGGTGAAGAGCTCGACGAGGGCGACCGTGCCGGCGGGCGACTCGCTGCGGCAGCTCGCCGCGGCCCCCGGTGGCGCGTGCGCGAGGCCGACCCCGGCCGCGCCGGCGCCCAGCAGGTGCCGCAAGGTCTGACGTCGCTGCATGGCGGGCTCCGGGTCCGCGGGAACAGACCCGTGTGTCGCGGCGGCGGGCGGCGGGCTGACACACCCTCGTCGGCGCGGTGTCGCCCGGGTGCGCCGCGGGCATCCGGGCCGTGCGCGTCAGGCGTGGTCCGCAGGCCGCCCGTCGAGCGGCCGGCAGCGCTCGATCAGCTCGGTCGGCCAGGGCAGCGCCGTGCCGTTCCTGCGGTCGACCCAGACGTGCACCACGCGCCCGCGCCCGGCGAGCCGCGGCGACCCCTCGCCGTCGTGACCGAGGTCGTGGATCTCGACCGCGTGCTCGAGGCTCGTGCGACCGATGCGGACCACCTCGATGCGGCACTCGACGACGCCCGGCGGCTTCACCTCGCGCAGGAAGTCGTACTCGATGCGCGCCATCACCGCGGTGCGATCCGGGATGCCGCCGCGGATGCCCATCGCGACGTACCAGCCGTGGAAGGTGCGGTTGATGAACGCGAAGTAGCGCGCGTTGTTGACGTGGTCCGTGAACCGGTCGTCGGGCAGGTCGGCGTCGCCGACCGGAATGCGCAGCGCGTGGGTGCGGAGCGGGGCGTCGGTCATGCGCGGGAGTGTCGCATGGCCGGCGCCCGGCTCGGTCAGGCGTGCTGTGCGGCGGGGCGCGCCTGCGGAACCCCCTCGAACACGTCCGGCGCATCCGAGGTCGTCGCGCGCTGCATGTCGCGCGGCCAGCGGGTGTCGTCGAAGGGCGTGCCGCGATGCATGGTGCAGCGGTTGTCCCACATCACCAGGTCGCCGACGCGCCAGCGGTGCAGGTAGGTGAAGCGGCGCTCGGTGGCATGCGCGACCAGCCGCTCGACCAGCGCCTCGGCCTCGTCGTCGGGCAGGCCGCGCACGCGCCCGATGTGCGAGGCGAGGTACAGCGAGCGGCGGCCCGATTCGGGGATCGTGCGCACCAGCGGCCGCGCGACCGGCGCGAACGCGACGCGCTCCTGCTCGGACCAGTCGGTGAAGCCGAGCTTCTTCCTCGAGAACATCAGCGAGTGCTCGGCGAGCAGCCCGTCGATGCGCGTGCGCGTGGGCGCGTCGAGCGCGTCCCAGGCCGCGCGCAGGTCGGCGAACTCGGTGTGGCCGCCGATCGGCGCGACCGAGCGCGCGTAGAGCATCGACACGCGGCCGGTGGGCTGCTTGAACGAGCTGTCGGTGTGCCAGAGCCGGTTGCCGAGCTGGAACAGGCGCAGCCGGTGCTCGGCGCCCCAGACCTTGCCGTCGGCCGTGAGGTTGGCGATGTCGGCGATCTCGGGGCGCACGCGCAGCACCTCGCCCGGCATGACGGTGGCGACCGAGCGCTCGAGCGGACCGAAGTGCGAGGCGAACGCCAGGTGCTGGTCGACGGTGAGGTCCTGCGACGGGAAGATCAGCACCGCGAACTCGGCGGATGCGCGCCGCACCTCGGCGAGCGTGTCGTCGGGCAGCGGGCGGGTGAGGTCGATGTCGCCGACCTCGCAGGCGAAGCCCGGGGTCATCGGGGACAGGGTGATCGGCATGGTCTCGTCTCCTCCTGGGCGTGCGCGTGGGCGCGCATCGACGAGCAGCTTATCCCGATCAGCGCGGCGCGGCAGCCTCGGCCGTGCCGATCCCCGGACCCACCCGCCCGAAGCCCGGCAGGCGCAGCGCGAAGTCGTTCGGGTCGATGCCGACCGACAGGCCCAGCACGTTGAACTCCAGCCCTTCCTCGATGCCGACCGCCACGCCGAGCAGCCCCGCGAGCGAGAGCTGCCACCCGGTGCCGCTCGGCGTGCTCGCGACGATCGTGCCGGGCAGCCAGTCCTTGCCGATCGCGTTCGGCGGCAGGTCGAGCCGCAGCTCGGGCACCTGCCGCGCGACGAAGGCGGTGAAGGTGTTGCTGTTCGGGCCGGGCCAGGCGCGGTAGGTGTCCGGGTACGGATAGGCGGCGACCGCGGCCTCGATGCGGTCGATGACCGCGTCGACCTCGTCGCCGCGCAGGTCGACCAGCTTCTCGGGCCAGGCGCCGAACCAGCGGAAGTCGGGCGGCCCCGACTGCGTGACGACGGCACCCGCGCCGCGGAACACGCGCCAGCCGATCACATGGTTCACGGTGTACGCGTCGGCGCCGCGGCGCTTGGTGGCGATCCAGGTGTGCACGCCGAACGCGCCGCGCCAGCCCACCGTGCGCGCCGCGTAGACCTGCACGACGGCGCGCGGCTCGTCGGCGGGGAGCGGCGCCTGGCCGCTGCTGTCGCGGCTGCCCGAGCGCCAGGTGGCCGTCGGGTCGACCTCGCCGCTCGCGATCACGCCGAGGGGGCCGAGCAGCAGGACTCCGACGAGGGCGAGGGCGGCGAGCACGGAGCGGGCGAGGCGCACGGGGCGAGTGGGCGGGGGCGGCGGCCGCGGGGACCGCGTCGACAGTGCGGTGGCGGAGGCCGCGAGTCGCGGATCGCGGATCGCGGATCGCGGATCGCGGATCGCAGGACACTTGGACGCTAGCACGGAACGCCGGCGCGACCCGCCCCGACCCCTCGCGTACCATCGGCGCGATGAGCGCCACCCCCCACGCCGCCCCGGACACCCCGTCCGCGGCCGACACCGCCCGCGCCCTCGGCGCGGCCGATGCCTTCGCCTCCGGTCCGGGCCACGCCCTCGGCACGCTCGATGCCGCCGTCGCCGCCTTCGCCCGCGACGTGGTCGTGCCCGGCGCGCCCCTCTGGGAGCGCGAGCGCCGCATCGGCCGCGAGGCGATCGAGGCCGCCGCGGCGCTCGGCCTGTGCCGCATCGAGGTGCCCGCGGCGCACGGCGGCCTGGGCCTGCCGTTCAGCGCGAAGGCGCGGATCGCGCAGGCGCTGGCCGGTGCCGACTTCGGCTTCGCGTTCTCGCTGATCAACACCGGCAACATCGCGACCAAGCTCGCGCGCGAGGCCTCGCCCGAGCTGGTCGAGCGCTGGGTGCCGGCCCTGATGGCCGGCCGCGCGATCGGCTGCACCGCGCTCACCGAGCCGGGCGCGGGCTCCGACTTCGCCGCGATCGCCACGCGCGCGACCCGTGTCGCCGGCGGCTGGCGGATCGACGGCGAGAAGGCCTGGATCACCAACGCGGCCGAGGCCGACGTCGCGGTCGTCTACGTGCAGACCGAGCCGGGCTCGGGCGCGCGGGGCGTCGCGGGCTTCGTGGTCGAGGCGGCGCGCGCGGGCTTCGTGCGGCGACCGGCCTTCGCGCTGTCCGGCCAGCATGCGATCGGCACCGGCGGCTTCGCGCTCGACGGCTACCTGGCCACCGACGCCGAGATGCTCCAGCCGCCGGGGCGCGCGTTCAAGTCCGCGATGACGTCCATCAACGGCGCCCGCACCTATGTCGCCGCGATGTGCTGCGGGATGCTCGGCGAGGCGCTGCGCATCGCGCAGGCCTACGGTTCGGAGCGCCGGACCTTCGGCGTGCCGCTGGCCGATCACCAGGGCTGGCGCTGGACGATCGCCGAGGCCTCGGCCGAGCTCGCCGCGGCCGGCCTGCTGGTGGCCGACGCGGCGGCCCGCATCGACGCCGGCGCCGACGCGCAGCTCGCCGCCGCGCAGGCCAAGCTCGTCGCCACCCGCACCGCCGAGCGCCAGCTGCCGCGCCTGGCGCAGGCCATGGGCGCCGAGGGGCTGCGCGAGTCGTATCCGTTCGGTCGGCACATGAACGGCGCGCGCGTCGCGTCCTTCGTCGACGGCTCCTCGGAGATGCTGCTCGAGCGGATCGCGGCGGTGCTGCGGCCGCGCTGAGCCCGCCGGGTCAGTCCCGGATCTGGACGATCGTCTCGACCTCGACCGCGATCTGCATCGGCAGCGCGGCCATGCCGACCGCCGAGCGCGCCCCGCGCCCGCGGTCCTCGCCGAAGACCTCGACGAAGAGGTCCGCGAAGCCGTCGACGACCTTCGGATGCTGGTCGAAGTCGGGGGCGGAGTTGACCATGCCGAGCGTCTTCACCACCCGCTCGACGCGATCGAGCGAGCCCAGCGCCGCGCGGATGTTGGCGAGCATGTTGAGGCCGACGATGCGCGCCGCCTCGCGGCCCTGCTCGATCGACACGCCCGCACCGAGCTTGCCCGCGACGAAGGTGCCGTCCGGGCGCCGCGGCCCGAGCCCGGAGAGGAACAGCAGGTTGCCCGTCTGCACCCACGGCACGTAGGTGCCCATCGGCTTCGAGGCGGGAGGCAGCTCGATGCCGAGCTCGGCGAGGCGTCGTTCCGGATTCATGCAGGTCTCCTCGTGGTGCGGGCGCCCGCGGCGGGCGGCCCGGCGTGCGTGGCCATAATACGGCCGTGCACGCGACGACGACGACCGCTGATTCTGCCGCCGCCGCGCGGCTCGCCAACCGCCGCGGCATCCGCTTCATGGTCGCGGCGATGGCCTGCTTCATCGCCAACGACTCGATGGTGAAGCTCGCGAGCGAGACGCTGCCCGCCGGGCAGCTGATCTTCATTCGCGGGATGATGGCCTCTCTGCTGGTGCTCGCGGTGGCCCGCGCCACCGCCGCGCCGATCGCCGCCTCGCAGATCGGGCACCGCTGGGTGCTCGCGCGCGCCGCGATCGACGCGATGGCCACCTTCACCTACCTCGTGTCGCTGTTCCACCTTCCGATCGCCAACGCGACCGCGATCAACATGGCCTCGCCGCTGTTCATCGTCGCGCTCGCCGTGCCGCTGCTCGGCGAGCGCGTCGACGCGCGCCGCTGGGCCGCCATCGCGGCGGGCTTCGCGGGCGTGCTGCTGGTGATCCAGCCGCGCATCGAGGGCTTCAACGGCTACGCGCTGCTGTGTCTGGTCGCGACGCTGCTGCACTCGGTGCGCGACCTCGTGGTGCGCCGCATCCCCTCGGGCATTCCCTCGCTCGCGATCACGCTGGCCACCGCGGTGTCGGTGACGCTGCTCGCCGGACTGCTGTCGATCGTGCAGGGCTGGCAGCCGCTGGGCCTGCGCGAGTTCGCGCTGCTCGCGTGCGCGTCGGTCTTCCTCGCCTCGGGCTATCACCTGATCATCCGCAGCACGCGGATGGGGGACATGTCGACGATCGCGCCCTGGCGCTACACGGGGCTGCTGTGGGCGCTGATCGTCGGCTGGGTGATCTGGGGCGACCTGCCGAACGCGCTCGGCTGGGCGGGCATCGCGCTGCTGATCGCGGCGGGCGTGTATCTCGTCCGGCGCGAACGGAGTCGATAGCTAGCCGCCCGGCTCGAGCGCCGCCAGGCAGCCCGATGCGGCCAGCACCGGGGCCAGCCGCGCGCGCGAACCCGGGTCGAGCGCCGCGTAGCGCTCGCGCAGCCGGGCCAGGCACTTCACCTGGAAACGGAACGGCGTGAGCACGTAGTCCAGGCCCCAGACGCGCAGCCGCAGCTGCGGGGCGCCGTCGCGCCATGCCTCGTCGTTGGCGACGAGGAAGGGCAGGTAGAGCTCGCCGGCGAGCGCGAGCAGCCGGCCGGCGGACCCGGCGAGCGCCTCCTCGAGCGTGCCCCAGTCGCCGTCGACGCCCGAGGCGTCGTCGAGCCGGCGCACCCAGTGATCGAGCATCGGCGCGCGGTCGCGCAGGATGCGCATCGGCGTCGGGTCGGTGGCCAGCTCGCTCAGCTGCCCGTACCAGGCGAAGTCGGCGAGCGAGGGGCGCGAGCCGAAGAGGTAGCGGCGCATCCCGACGAAGGGCTCGAAGGCATCGAGCATCCGCCGATAGCTCGCCTCGATCAGCGGCCGGTTCTCCGGGGTCGCGCCGAGGATCGGCATCCGCGACACCTGCCGCAGGCGGAACGACTCGATCTCGGCGGCGCTGCCGGCCGGCTCGTCGGACACCGACCACTCCTCGGCACCCCAGCGCGACACGTAGGCCTGGTCCTCCGGATCCCACCAGCGGTAGAGGAACAGCGCCTTGACCGCCCACTCGTCGGCCATGTCCTCGAGCAGGTCGCAGACGAAGGCGGCGGCCGGATCGGCGGGGATCACGCTGCGGCCGGCGTGCAGCGACTCCAGCGTGTGGGCGAGTGTCGTGGTCTCGCCGCGGTAGGTGCCGTCGGGGAACTGCAGCACCGGGATCAGCATCGGCCGCAGGTGGGCGGTGGCCGCGCGCAGCGCGCGGGTCATGACGACCCAGTCGTGCGGGATGCGGCGGTAGCGCAGCAGTGCGCGCAGCTTGAGCGCGTACGGCGACGCGGTCGAGCCGATCAGGCGGTAGCGCTCGCCGCTCACGGCGGGAACGGCTCCGAGCCCCGCAGCCGGCCGATCTCGACCAGGCACCAGACGCCCAGCACGAGCCCGACCAGCGGCATCGCCAGCATCGCCGTCGGGCTCGCGCCCGCGCTCACGAGACGCCCGGTGTCGATCACCGCGAAGTCGTACAGCGCGTGGCCGAGCATCGCGGGGATCAGCGAGCGGGTGCCGAGCGCGGCCATCAGGAAGATCGCGCCGAGCACGCAGGTCATCGCCACCTGCACCGCGACCATCGCCGGCGGCTGGCCCGCGAACGCGTTGATCGCATGGAAGGCGCCGAAGGCCGCGGTCGCCGCGAGGGCGCCGCGCCGCAGGCCCCACCAGCGGCAGAACGCCGCCAGCGCCAGGCCGCGGAACAGCCACTCCTCGTTCAGCCCGACCAGTGCGGTGCTGCGCAGCACCTGCCAGGACAGGCCC
>JAIYAG010000439.1 GCA_027489195.1 Burkholderiales bacterium
CGCCAGTGGTCGACCCTGCATCCGGAGTTCGCCTTCCTGCCCCGCAAGTTCAAGATCGCGGTGTCGGCGGCGCGCGCCGACCGGGCCGCGGTCCAGGTGCACGACATCGGGCTGCGGGTGGTGCGCGATGCGGCCGGCGCGCTCGGCTTCGGGGTCTGGGCGGGCGGCGGCCTCGGGCGCACGCCGGTGGTGGCCCCGCTGATCCGAGCGTTCCTGCCGGAGCGCGAGCTGCTCAACTACCTGGACGCGATCCTGCGCGTCTACAACCGCTTCGGGCGGCGCGACAACAAGTACAAGGCGCGGATCAAGATCCTGGTCCGCGAGCTGGGCGCCACCGCCTTCACCGAGCAGGTCGAGGCCGAATGGGCCGCGCTGCAGGGCGGCCCGTCCACGCTCGACGACGCGGTGCTCGCGCAGATGGCCGCGGCCTTCGCGCCGCCGGCCTACCGGGCGCTCGCCGAGCATCCGGCGGTGCCGGACGGCGCGCTGTCCGACGCGCCCGGCTTCACCGCCTGGGCCGCCCGCAGCGTCACGCCGCACAAGGTCGCCGGCTATCGCTCGGTCACCGTGTCCCTCAAGGCCCACGGCGTGGCCCCGGGCGACGCGACCGCCGATCAGATGCGCGTGGTGGCCGACGCCGCGGACCGCTTCGGCTTCGGCGAGATCCGCGTGAGCCACCACCAGAACCTGGTGCTGCCCGACGTCGAGCGCGACGCGCTGCCCGAGCTGTACGCGGTGCTCAAGGCCGCGAAGCTCGCGGCGCCCAACGTGGGCCTGCTCACCGACATCATCGCCTGCCCGGGCGGCGACTTCTGCTCGCTGGCCAACGCGGTGTCGATCCCGGTCGCGCAGTCGATCCAGGCGCGCTTCGACGACCTCGACGACCTGTTCGACATCGGCGAGATCGAGCTGAACATCTCGGGCTGCATCAACTCCTGCGGCCACCATCACGTCGGCCACATCGGCATCCTCGGCGTCGACAAGGCCGGAGAGGAGTGGTACCAGGTCTCGCTCGGCGGCGTGCAGGGCCCGAAGGCCGCCATCGGCCGGATCATCGGCCCGTCGTTCTCGCGCGGCGAGATCCCGGAAGTCATCGCGCGGCTGGTCCGCACCTACGTCGAGCGGCGCGAGTCGGTCGACGAGCGCTTCATCGACGTCGTGCAGCGCCTCGGCATCGAACCCTTCAAGGCATCCGTCTATGGCAACGCTGATCGATCGGAACGGGCTCCGGCCTGACACCTGGCACGCGTTCGACGGCGACGCCGGCGCGATCCCGCCGGACGCCGACGCGCTGATTCCGCTGGACGAGTGGCGCGAGCGCGCCGCGGTCTGGTCGGCTCGGCCCGGGCGCCTCGGCATCCTGCTGGCGCCTTCGGACGACCCGGCGGCGCTCGCCGCGGACCTCGGCCGCTTCGCGCTGGTCGCGGTGTCGTTCCCGGTCTTCACCGACGGCCGCGGCTATTCGATCGCGCGGCTGCTGCGCGAGCGGCACGGCTGGACCGGAGAGCTGCGGGCGGTCGGCGACGTGCTGCGCGACCAGCTGTTCGCGATGGCGCGCTGCGGCTTCGACAGCTTCGCGCTGCGCGCCGGCCAGGACGTGCAGGCCTCGCTCGCTGCCTTCGGCGACTTCAGCGTGCGCTACCAGAGCGCGGCCGACCAGCCGGTGCCGCTGTTCCGCCGCCGGGACGCGTCGAGCCTGGCGACCGCGGCGTGAGCCTGCCGGCTGGCCAGCCCGTCGCCACGGGCAAGGTCTGGTTCGTCGGCGCCGGACCCGGCGCGGCGGACCTGCTGACGGTGCGCGCGATCCGCGTGCTCGCGCGTGCCGACGTGGTGCTGCACGACGCGCTGCTGACCGCCGAGGTGCTCGACTGGGCGCCGGCGGCCGATCTGATCGCGGTCGGCAAGCGCTGCGACGGCGCCTCGGCCGAGCAGGTCTGGATCGATCGGGCGCTGGTCGACGCCGCGCGCCGCCATGCGGTGGTGGTGCGCCTCAAGGGCGGGGATCCGACGGTGTTCGGTCGGCTCGACGAGGAGATCGACGCGCTCGAGGCCGCCGGCATCGACTGGGAGATCGTGCCGGGCATCACGGCGGCCGGTGCGGCCGCTGCCGCAGCCGGGCACTCGCTGACGCGGCGCGGCGTCGCCCGCCGCCTGGACATCGTGACCCCGCGGGTCGGCCGCGGCGAGCCCGGGCAGGGCGACGACACCGGCGCGGGCTGGGCCGACGGGCTGTCGCCTTCGGGGACGGTCGTCCTCTACATGGCCGGCCGCGTGGCCGGGCGCTGCGCGCGGACCCTGTGCGCGCGCGGCTTTCCGTCCGACACGCCGGCCGTGGCCGTGCGGGCGGCATCCTGGGCCGGGCAGTCCGTCGAGCGCACGACGCTCGGGGCGCTCGCCGCCGGCGGCCTCGAGGTCGACGACCGCCCGGTGGTGCTGCTGGTCGGGCGGGCGATGGCCGATCGCCGTGCACTCGCCGCCGCCCGGCATCGGGTCCACGGCCGCCCGATCGCCGCCGAACCGACTCGGCTCGCCGTCGGCTGAGCGGCCCGGCAGGGCGATCGACCGCTTCGTCGGGGCGCCGCCGTCTCACCGACCCCTTTCGAGCATCGGCGACTTGAGGGGGCTCAAGTATGGCGGGCCGCGGTCCGATAACCCCCCAAGCGCCGCGAGGCCGCCGGATCGAAGGTCCGGGCGTTCCTGCGAGCCGCGTGCTCCCTCCGTGACCGAATCGCCTCCCTGTACGCTCCGTGCCGACACCTACGCTGATCGAGACCGTCGCAGACCTCACCGCCGAGCGTGACCGCGATTCGCTCGAAGGCTCGGTCGCGCAGCTGCTGCGCGCGCTGCTCGACGCGCGCAGCGTGACCTACCTGCGCCTGGTGGCCTGCGAGGGCGGCGCCCGGCTCTGGCCGGTGCTGCGCGCCACCGCATCGGGCACCCAGCGGCTGCGGGACGACGCCGATCCGCGATCGCTGCCTGCGGTCGACGGCTCGCGCGCACGCTGCCTGTCCGAACGCGTCGCGCTGCGGCTGTCCGGTCGCGCCGAGCCGCGCTGCAGCTACCTCTTTCCCGTGCTGTCGGAGCGCGAGCCGGTCGGCCTGATCGAGGCCGACGGGGTGGATGCGGCGCTGCCGCCCGAGCGCGAGGCGGCGGTCGCGAACCTGCTGCGGATCTACCGCAACCACCTGGCGCTGCTCGACTACGGCGAGCACGACACGCTGACCTCGCTGCGCAACCGGCGCACCTTCGATGCCGACTTCAACCGCATGCTCCGCGACGACCCCGCGGGCGGGCAGGGCGAGGATGCACCCCGCACCGAGGTGCCGCAGGCAGACGGGTCGGGCGCACGCGCGCCGGCCTCGCCCGATGCGCCGCATTGGCTGGCGGTGGTCGACGTCGATCGCTTCAAGCGCATCAACGACGAGTACGGCCACCTGTACGGCGACGAAGTGCTGCTGCTGCTCGCGCAGATGATGCGTGCGCAGTTCCGCCCGGTCGACCGCCTCTACCGGTTCGGCGGCGAGGAGTTCGTGGTCGTGCTCTCGCGCACCGTGCCCGAGGCGGCGAGCGCGCCCCTCGAGCGGCTGCGCGGCAGCATCGAGTCGCGCACGTTCTCCCGCGTCGGCCGGGTGACGGTCTCGATCGGCTACACGCGGATCGGCCCGCTCGACGACACCGCCGGCGCGTTCGGACGTGCGGATGCGGCGCTGTATCACGCCAAGCAGACCGGCCGCAATCAGGTACTCGCCTGGGAGGCGCTGGTGGCGTCCGGCCACCTCGCGCCGAAGCAGAGCGACGCGGTGCTCGAGCTGTTCTGAGCGGCGAGGCACCCTCGGCGGTGGCACCGCTTCCGGGTTAAGCTCGGGCGCCTGCAGGTGTGGCGCCGATCGTCGCGCGCCGCGCACCCCCGGCCCGCCCGATGACCGACACCGCTCGCCCCGATCCCTCCGCGCTGGTCGCGCTCGCGCGCCGCCTGCGCGGTCGTGACCGCACCTGGACCGCCGGTGCGGCGGCGCGCTTCGACGCCTGGCTCGACGGCCTCGAGCGCGACGACGCCGAGCGCCTCGCGGTCGCCGGTCGCTTCGCCGCCATCGTCGCCGGCACCCAGCACGTCGGCTTCTTCGCCGACCTCGGCATCGCCCCGCCCGACGGCTTCGGCGCCGAGCTGCGCCGCCGCGCGATGCACCGGCTGCTGCCCGAGGACCACGAGGACGACCAGCTCAAGGACTGGGCGCGCCGCCTGTTCGGTGCGCAGGCGGCGGCTTCCTGGGCGCTGTCGATCCCGGGTGACCGCTGGCAGCGCCTCGCCCGGCTGCTGGACGTGGCCTCGCTGCCCGCGCCCGCGCGCCAGCGGCTCGCCGCCGAGATGCTCGAGGCGCTCAAGGTGCTGTCCGCACGCATCGCCGCGGCCGGGGTCGACCCGGGCATCGCGCGCGTCTACCCCGACGCGCAGCGCTCGGCCTCGCCGTTCCTCGAGCAGCAGCCCGCGGTGCGCGCCTACGTCGACGGCTGGAGTGCCGCCCTCGTCGCCGGCGACGCGCAGCCCGCCGAGGACGACCGCCCGGTGCGCGTGATGCTGCACCAGTGCCGCGACGTGGTCCGGCGCATCCGGCGCAACACCGGGCGCACCGGCGTCACCGTGTCGCTGACCTTCAAGCTGCAGCGCCTGTCCGAGATCGTCGACCGGCTCGAGCTGCTGCTCGACCTGCTCGACTTCACCCAGCCCGCCGCGCAGCGCGACGCCGCGTGGATGCGCTTCTTCCGCCAGCAGGTCCGGGCCTGCGCCGACGAGACCAGCCTGCGCTCGGTCTGGCGCAAGGGCACCGAGCTCGCCGCGCTCGAGATCACCGAGCACGCCGGGCGCACCGGCGAGCACTACATCGCCACCGACCGTGCGCAGTGGTGGGCGATGCTGCGCTCGGCCGCCGTCGGCGGCGTGGTCGTCGCCTTCATGGCGATCGCCAAGGTGCTCATCACCGCGATGCACGCGCCGCCGCTGGTCGAGGGCGTGCTGGTGTCGCTGAACTACGGGCTGGGCTTCGTGCTGATCCAGCTGCTGCACGGCACGGTCGCGACCAAGCAGCCGGCGATGACCGCCGCGCGCATCGTCGCCGAGGTCGATGCCGGGCAGGGGGGCGATCGGGCGTGGATGCCGCGGGTCGTCGAGCTGCTGGTGCAGGTGGTGCGCAGCCAGTTCGTCGCGGTGCTGGGCAACGTCGGCGTCGCGCTGCCGCTGGCGGTGCTGCTCACCTGGGGGCTGCTCGCGGCCACCGGCTGGTCGCCCGCCTCGCCCGAGAAGTCCGCCGCGCTGCTCGACCAGCTCGATCCCCTCGGCCTGACGATCTTCTATGCTGCGATCGCCGGGGTGTGCCTGTTCCTCTCCGGCATCGTGTCCGGCTACTGCGACAACCTCGCGGTGTTCCACCGGCTGCCGCGGCGGGTCGCGCGCATGCCGCTGCTGGTCGCGGTCGCGGGCGAGCGGCGCGCGCAGGCCGTCGGCGCCTGGGTCGAGCACAACTTCGGCGCGCTCGCCGGCAACTTCCTCTTCGGCTGCATGCTCGGCGGCGTCTCGCTGCTCGGCACGCTGTCGGGCCTGCCGCTCGACATCCGGCACGTCGCGTTCGCGTCCGCCAACCTCGGCATGGCGGGGACGGTGCTGTGGGCCCAGCTCACCTGGCAGCCGATCGTGCTGGCCGCGGTCGGCGTCGTCGTGATCGCGGTCACCAACCTCGCGGTCAGCTTCACGCTCTCGCTGATGCTGGCGC
>JAIYAG010000010.1 GCA_027489195.1 Burkholderiales bacterium
ATCAGCCGCTCGAGCAGGCGCATCGACATCGGCATGAGCCGCAGCGGACGCTCGCCGACCGTCACCGCGTGGTGGTGACGGTCGAGCCGCAGCGGCCCGGCGACGCGCGCGTCGGCCACCACCTCGCCGCGGGCGCGGCGATGCAGGGCGGCCAGGCGCGCGGCGACCTCGGCGAGCGCGACCGGCTTCACGAGATAGTCGTCCGCGCCGAGCCCGAGCGCATCGAGCTTGTCGCCGAGCGCATCGCGTGCGGTCAGCACGAGCACCGGTGCGGCCATGCCGAGCGAGCGGCGCAGCGCCACCAGCACCTGCATGCCGCTGCGCCGCGGCAGGCCGAGGTCGAGCACCACCGCATCGAAGGGCTGCGCCTGCAGCCGCACCAGGGCCGCGTCGCCGTCGTGCGCGAGATCGACCTCGAAGCCGCGCCGCGACAGGAACGCGTGCAGGTTGGCCGCCAGCGTCGGCTCGTCCTCGACGATCAGCACCCGGCAGCCCGCGCCCAGCGCGCGGTCCGCTGCGGCCCGGCTCGCCGTCGGGACCTCGGGGTCGGTCGCCGTCGCCATCAGTCGCGCGGCCAGACCTGCGGGAACAGCGCGTCGTCCATCGGGGCACCGGCGGGCAGGCGCGCGGCCAGCCCCTCGAAGGGCGGCGAGGTGCGCCAGGTCCGCGGCGCGTGGACGGCGTCGTCGCCCAGGTAGCGCGCGCTGAACACCCGCCGCCGCCGGCCCGGGCCGGTGCCGGCCGAGGCATGCAGCGCGAGCATGTGGAAGGCGACGCAGTCGCCCGGCTCGAGCGCCCAGCCGATCACGCGCTCGCGCCAGGGCGGCACGGTCTGGTCGGGGATCTCGGCGAGCGAGCCCTCCGGGAACCAGCGCGCCTCGCGGGCGAGGAAGGTCCTGGGCATGTACCAGGTGCCCTCGTGCGAGCCGGCGAGGAACTCCAGCGTCGAGGCGCGGTCGACCGGATCCACCGGGATCCAGAAGCTCACGTTGCGACGGCCGCCGACGTTGTAGTACGGCTGGTCCTGGTGCCACGGCGTCGGCTGTCGCGTGCCCGGCTCCTTGACCAGCAGGTGGTCGTGATAGAGGCGCACCGTGTCCCCGCCCATGAGTCGCGCGGCCGCCTCGGGCAGCGCCGAGTCGCGCAGGATCGAGGCGTACTCCGGGATGTGCTGCCAGCAGCAGAAGTCCTCGACGAAGCGCCCCGGGTCGTCGGGCGGGCTCGCGACCAGCCCCAGGGGGGAGAGCGACGCGAGGTTGGCCTCGATGCCGCGCTCGAGGATCGCGAGCTCGCGCGGGCGCAGCAGGCCCCGCAGCACGACCGCGCCGTCGCGGCGCCACGCGGCGACGGTCTGCGCGTCGGGGAGGGACGGGGACGGGTCGGGCAGGGTTCGGGCGGGGGCTGGAACATCCATCGGCGCCGAGCTTATCGCGTTCGGGCCCCTGCCGCGACTCGCCTAGAATGGCGCGATGACCGATGCCCAAGACGAGGACGGCGACGGCGCCGCCCGGCCGAGCGCGTTCGAACTGCTCGGCGGCGAGACCCGCGTGCGGGCCCTCGTCGACCGGTTCTACGACCGCATGGCGATGGACGAGCGCTTCGAGGCGCTGCACGCGCTGCATCCGAAGCCGCTCGACAACGCCCGCGACAAGCTCTTCTGGTTCCTGTGCGGCTGGCTGGGCGGCCCCGATCTCTACATCGAGCGTTTCGGCCATCCGCGGCTGCGCGCCCGGCACCTGCCGTATCCGATCGCCTCGCGCGAGCGCGACCAGTGGCTGCTGTGCATGGCCGAGGCGATGGCCGACCTCGAGGTGCCGCAGCCCCTCTTCGATCGCCTGCTCGAGGCGTTCTCCGGCACGGCGGACTGGATGCGCAACCGTGCGGGCTGACGCGCGCCGCGTCCGATGAGCCTGACGAGCGCGCTGCTCGCGGCGATCGCCGCGGGGCTGGTGGTGGCCATCGTGCTGCTCGCGCTGCTGGTGGCGCGCCGCCCGGCCGAGGCCCGCGAGACGCGCGAGGGCTTCGGAGCGCTGGTCGACGCGCAGCGCGATGCCGCCGAGCGGCTGCAGCGCGAGGTCCGTGCCGAGGTGCTCGAGCAGGCCCGCGGCAACCGTGTCGAGCTGGCCGAGTCGATCGGCCGCTTCGCGCGTCAGGTCACCGCGCAGGCCTCTTCGGTCGCGCAGATCCAGAACGCGCAGATCGACGGCTTCGCGCAGCAGCTGGTGCGGCTCACCGAGTCCAACGAGCGGCGCCTGACCGAGATCCGCGCCACGCTCGAGACGAAGCTGCGCGAGCTGCAGGCCGACAACGCGGGCCGCCTCTAGCAGATGCGCGCGACCGTCGACGAGAAGCTCAACGCGACGCTCGAGCAGCGCCTGGGCGAGAGCTTCCGGCTGGTGTCGGACCGGCTCGAGCAGGTCCACCGCGGCCTGGGCGAGATGCAGGCGCTGGCCTCGGATGTCGGCGACCTCAAGCGCGTGCTGGCGAACGTCAAGACCCGCGGCATCTGGGGCGAGGTGCAGCTCTCGGCGCTGCTCGAGCAGATGCTCGCGCCGGGCCAGTACGCCGCCAACGTCGCGACCGTGCCGGGCTCGTCCGAGCGCGTCGAGTTCGCGATCCGGCTGCCCGGACGCGATGCCGCGGTCTGGCTGCCGGTCGATGCGAAGTTCCCGCGCGAGGACTGGGAACGGCTGCAGCAGGCGCACGACCGCGCCGATGCGGTCGCCGCCGAGGAGGCGGGGCGCGCGCTCGAGTCGCGGATCCGCGCCGAGGCGCGCCGCATCCGCGACAAGTACGTGTCGCCGCCCTCGACGACCGACTTCGCGCTGATGTTCCTGCCGACCGAGGGGCTCTATGCCGAGGTGGTGCGCCGCGCGGGGCTGGTCGACGAGCTGCAGCGCGAGTGCCGCGTGGTGCTCGCCGGGCCGACGACGCTGTGCGCGCTGCTCAACAGCCTGCAGATGGGCTTCCGGACCTTCGCCGTCGAGCAGCGCACCAGCGAGGTCTGGGCGGTGCTCGGCGCGGTCAAGACCGAGTTCGGCAAGTTCGGCGACGTGCTCGCCAAGACGAAGCAGCAGCTGCAGTCGGTCAGCAACTCGCTCGACACCGCCGAGGTGCGCTCGCGCGCCATCGTGCGCAAGCTGCGCGACGTGGAGGAGCTGCCGGCCGAGCGGGCCGGGGTGCTGCTGCCCGATGACGACGCGCCGGGGCGCTGAGACGCCCTGCGCGGGGCCGTGTGCCGGGCCTGCGCGAGCCACCGCCGGTCGGCCGCGCCTGCGCCGGCAGGCGCCGACGCAACTTCCAGCCGCGCGCCGCGTCGCCCATTGACATGAGACCCCTCGATCCTCCGACGCCGACCCCGACGCACGATCCGGGCGTCCGCCCGCAGGCGGACGACACGTCGCCCGCGACCGGCGCCGGCACGCCCGCGCTCACCGTCTACTTCGACGGTGCCTGCCCGGTGTGCTCGCGCGAGATCGCGACCTACCAGCGCCTGCGGGGCGGCGCGTCGATCGACTGGGTCGACGCCTCGCGCTGCGCCCCCGAAGCGCTCGGCCCCGGGCTCGACCGGGGTGCAGCGCTCGCGCGGCTGCACGCGCGTCGGGCCGACGGCACGCTGGTGGACGGCGCAGCCGCCTTCGCCGCGGTCTGGCGCCGCCTGCCCGCGTTCTCGCTGCTCGGACGCGTCGCCGGGTTCGCACCGGTGCGCGCGGTGCTCGACGTCGGCTATGCCGGGTTCCTGCGCGTGCGCCGGGCCTGGCGCGCCCCCGCGTCGGACTGGTCCCCCGAGATCGAGGGCGACCTGCGGACCGACCACGCCGGCGAGACCGGAGCGATCTCGATCTACCGGGGCATCCTCGCGGTCTCGCGCGACGCGCCCCTGCGCGCCTTCGCGGCCCGCCACCTCGAGACCGAGTCGGCCCACCTCGAGCGCATCGAGGCGGTGCTGCCGGCGGGCGCGCGCAGCCGGCTGCTGCCCGCCTGGCGCCTGGCCGGCTGGCTGACCGGCGCGCTGCCCGCGCTGGCCGGCCCGCGTGCGGTGCACGCGACCATCCGCGCGGTCGAGACCTTCGTCGACCTGCACTACCGCGAGCAGCTCGACCGCATCGACGCGCTCGATCCGCAGCGCGCCGACGCCAGGCTGCAGGGCCTTCGCTCGATGCTCGACGGCTGCCGCGAGGACGAGGTCGCCCACCGCGACGAGGCCGCGGCCGCGCTCGCCGCCGATCCACGGCCGGCCGGTGCGGTGCTCAGGGCATGGACCGCGATCGTCGGATCGGGCTCCGCCGCGGCCGTGACGGTCTGCCGCCGGATCTGACGCACGGCGGGCCGGATTCGGCCTGCGCCGCTCGACGCCGCGCCCGCCCGTGGTCGACACTCCCGGCTCCGCAGCCGGGAGCGCCCGCATGGATTTCGACTTCTCGCCCGAGCAGAAGCAGCTCAAGGACCAGGTCCGACGCTACCTCGCCGACCGCTGCGACAGCCGCGCGGTCCGGGTGATCCTCGACGGCCCCGAGCCGTACGACCGGGCACTGTGGACGGGACTGGGCGAGCTGGGCTATCTCGGTGCCTCGATCCCCGAAGCCGACGGCGGCCTGGGGCTCGGTCACCTCGAGGCCTGCGTGATCGCCGAGGAACTCGGGCGGGCGGTCGCGCCGGTGCCTTGGGACTCCTCGATCGCGCTCGTCGCCGAATGCCTGGCCGAAGCCGGCACGGACGCGCAGCGGGCCCGCTGGCTGCCCGGTCTGGCCGCGGGCAGGGCGGTCGGCGCGCTCGCGCTCGCCGAAGGCACCGGCCGCATCGGCGCGGGCTCGATCCGCTGCACCGCGCGCACGGTCGCCGGTGTCGGCACGACACTGCACGGCAGCAAGGTCGCGGTCGCCGACGGCGACGTGGCCGATGTCGTGGTGGTCGCCGCGCTCGATGCGCCGGGGTCGGTCTCGCTCTACCTCGTCGCGACGGACGCGGCCGGCGTCCTGCGGACCGCCGTGCCGACGATCGACCCGACCCGCAGCCACGCGAGCCTCGCGTTCGACGCCGCGCCCGCCGAGCCGCTCGGTGGCCGCGGCGAAGGCCTGGCGATCCTCGAGCGCGTGCTCGACCGCGCGGCGGTGCTGGTCGCCTTCGCCCAGCTCGGCGGCGCCGACCGCGCGCTCGAGTCGGCGGTCGCCTACGCGCAGGGCCGCTTCGCGTTCGGCCGGCCGATCGGCTCGCTGCAGGCGGTCAAGCACATGCTGGCCGACATGTACGTCGCGGCGACGCTCGCCCGCTCGAACTGCTACTGGGCGGCGTGGGCGCTGTCCACCGGCTCGCCCGAGCTGCCGGTCGCCGCGGCCAGCGCCCGCGTCTCGGCGACCCAGGCCTACCAGCAGTGCGCCCGCGACGGGCTGCAGGTCCACGGCGGCATGGGCTTCACCTGGGCGCTGGACTGCCACCTGCACTACCGACGCTCGAACCTGCTCGCGCTGTCGCTCGGCGCGCCCTCGCAGTGGGAGGACCGGCTGGTCGGCCTGCTGCGCGACCGCGTCGCCGCGTGAGCGCCCGCCCGCTCGAGCGCCCGAGAGACCCGTACCGGACACGACCATGAACTTCGACGACACCCCGGCCGAAGCCGCGTTCCGCGCCGAGGCGCGCGCCTGGATCCGCGACAACGCGCCGCACGAGCTCCACGACGAGCTCGCCGCCGCCGGCTTCGGCCAGCCCGCGCTGCGCAGCCGCGACCTGATGGGCGCCGCACGCGCCTGGCAGCAGCGCAAGCACGCCGCTGGCTGGGCCTGCCTGCACTGGCCGCGCGAGTACGGCGGGCGGGGCGCCACGCCGATCGAGCGGGTGATCTGGGACCAGGAGGAGGGCGTCTACGGCAAGCTGTCGCGCGTCTTCATCATCGGCCACGGCATGTGCGGCCCGACGGTGATGGCCTATGCCGACGAGGCCCAGAAGCGCCGTCTGCTGCCGCCGCTGGCCGCAGGCACGGAGGTCTGGTGCCAGATGTTCTCCGAGCCCGCCGCGGGCTCCGACCTCGCCGGCCTGCGCACGCGCGCCGTGCGCGACGGCGACGAGTGGGTCGTCGACGGGCAGAAGATCTGGACGAGCGGCGCGCACCTCTCGGACTGGGGGATCCTGCTCGTTCGCACCGACCCCGAGGTGCCCAAGCACGAAGGTCTGACCATGTTCTTCGTCGACATGCGCAGCCCCGGGATCGAGATCCGGCCGATCCGCCAGGTCAACGGCGAGTCGCACTTCAACGAGGTGTTCTTCGACGGGCTGCGCATTCCCGACCACCAGCGGCTGGGCGCGGTCGGTGCGGGCTGGCGCGTGTCGCTGCACACGCTGATGAACGAGCGGCTGTCGATCGGCGCCGGCATGCCCACCGGCTTCC
>JAIYAG010000506.1 GCA_027489195.1 Burkholderiales bacterium
GACCTGTTCGCCGAACTGGGCATGACGCGGGCCTCCGACTGAGCCGGATCCGCCGCCGCACCGACCGATCACCTTTCAGGACACGCCATGGCCCGCATCACCGTCGAAGACTGCCTGAAGCAGATCCCCAACCGGTTCGAACTGACGCTCGCCGCGACCTACCGGGCGCGCATGCTGGCGCAGGGCCACTCGCCGAAGGTCGACAGCAAGGACAAGCCGACGGTCACCGCGCTGCGCGAGATCGCCACCGGCAAGGTCGGCAAGGAAATGCTGCGCCGCGTCCCCACCTGACAGACAGCACCCCGCGCACGAACCGATGAAGCACGACGGTTCGATCGCCACCAACGGGCCGAGGGGCCGGTCCGCCCGGACCGCCCCGGCAGCCCTGCTCGACGCCGCCGGATCGACCGGCGAGGGCTTCGCGGCGCCGGCCGACGAACGCCGCGTCGTCTCGCTCGCGCACCTCACCAAGCTGGCCTCGAGCTACCTCGGCGAGGACGACCTCAAGCGCGTGCGCGAGGCCTACCGCTTCTCGGACAGCTCGCACCTCGGGCAGTTCCGCACCAGCGGCGAGCCCTACATCTCGCATCCGATCGCCGTCGCCGAGATCTGCGTTGGCTGGCGCCTCGACGCCGATGCGCTGATGGCCGCGCTGCTGCACGACGTGATGGAGGACACCGACGTCACGAAGCAGCAGATGGTCGAGCGCTTCGGCACGCAGGTCGCGGAGCTGGTCGACGGGCTGTCCAAGCTCGACAAGGTCGAGTTCGCCAGCCGCGAGCAGGCGCAGGCCGAGAGCTTCCGCAAGATGCTGCTGGCGATGGCCCGCGACGTGCGCGTCATCCTGATCAAGCTCGCCGACCGGCTGCACAACATGCGCACGCTCGGCGCGGTCGAGCGCACCAAGCAGCGGCGCGTGGCGGCCGAGACGCTCGACATCTACGCCCCGATCGCCAACCGCCTCGGCCTGAACGAGCTGTATCGCGAGCTGCTCGACCTGTCGTTCCGCTTCACCCATCCGTTCCGCTACCGCACGCTGCAGAAGGCGGTGACGGCCGCGCGCGGCATGCGGCGCGAGGGCCTGGGCCGGATCATCGACTCGGTGCAGAAGTCGCTGCCCGAGATGGGCGTGAAGGCCGAACTGCGGGCGCGCGAGAAGGCCCTGTGGGCCATCTACCGGAAGATGCACGACAAGCACCTGTCGTTCTCGCAGGTGATGGACGTGTTCGGCATCCGGCTGGTGGTCGACAGCCTGCCGTCGTGTTATCTCGCGCTGGGCGCGCTGCACCAGACCTTCAAGCCGATCCCCGGCCGCTTCAAGGACTACATCGCGATCCCGAAGGTCAACGGCTACCAGTCGCTGCACACGACGGTGGTGGGTCCGTACGGCACGCCGGTCGAGTTCCAGATCCGCACGAGCGAGATGCACCGGCTGGCCGAGTCGGGCGTCGCCGCGCACTGGCTCTACAAGGCCGACAAGGAGTCGTTCACCGACCTCCAGAAGCGCACGCACCAGTGGCTGAAGTCGCTGCTCGACATCCAGCACCAGACCGGCGACTCGCTCGAGTTCATCGAGCACGTGAAGGTCGACCTGTTCCCGGACGCGGTCTACGTGTTCACGCCGAAGGGCCAGATCCGCGCGCTGCCGCGCGGCGCGACGACGATCGACTTCGCCTACAGCGTGCACACCGACGTCGGCAACCAGTGCGTCGCGGCGAAGGTCAACGGCTCGCCGGTGCCGCTGCGCACCGAGCTGCAGAACGGCGACGTGATCGAGGTGGTGACCGACCCCGAGTCCCGCGCCAATCCGGCCTGGCTGGGCTTCGTGCGGACCGGCAAGGCGCGCTCCGAGATCCGCCACTTCCTGCGGACCATGAAGTTCGAGGAGTCGGTCGACCTCGGGCGCCGGCTGCTCGAGCAGTCGCTCGCGGCGCTGCGCATCGACGCCGGCAGCCTCGAGCAGGCGCTGCTCGACAAGCTGGCGCGCGATGCGGGCGCCAAGTCGCTCGACGAGCTCTATGCGGACGTCGGCCTGGGCCGGCGGCTCGCGCCGGTGGTCGCCCGCGCGATCGCCCTCGAGATGAGCGCGCGGCCCGCGGCCGCCGCGTTCGCGCCGCGTCCGCTGCCGATCGTGATCCACGGCACCGAAGGCATGGCGGTGCAGTGCTCGGCCTGCTGCCTGCCGCTGCCGGGCGACTCGGTGATCGGCCACATGCGGGGCGGCCACGGGCTGGTCGTGCACCGCAGCGACTGCGAGTCGGCCGGGCGCGCGCGCCAGAAGGACGCCGAGCGCTGGCTCGACGTCGAATGGGGCGAGGACATCCGCGGCCAGTTCCGCACGGTCGTCGAGGTGCAGATCCGCGACGACCGCGGCGCGCTGGGTCGGGTCGCGGCGGAGATCGCGACGTCGGAGGCGAACATCGTCAACGTGACGATGGACGAGGAACCCGACCGCGTGGCGACGATCCGCTTCACGCTGCAGGTGCGCGGCCGCCAGCACCTCGCGCAGGTGTTCCGCCAGGTGCGCAAGCAGGCCGACGTCACCAAGGTCACGCGGCTCTAGTCGCGCTCGCGGCGGTGCGCCGCGCGCCCGCGGTGCACGCCCGGCGCGTGCTGCGTAGACTGTTCGCTCCGTCGATCCTGGGCTGCGGCCCCGCCCCGCCATGACCTCAACGATGAAGGCCGCGCTCCGCGGCGAGTCCGGCCTCGTGTTCGCCGAGGTGCCGCGCCCCGTGCCCGGCCCCGACGACGTGCTGGCGCGCGTGCGCGCCGTCGCGCTCAACCGGGCCGATCTGGGGGTGCTCGCCGGCGGCAAACACGGCAGCGCCGGCGGAACGGGCACGGTGCTCGGCATGGAGTGGGCGGGCGAGGTGGTGGCGGTCGGTGCCGCGGTCACGGGGCTCGCGCCGGGCGATCGGGTGATGGGCTTCGCGGGCGGTGCGTTCGCCGAGTTCGTCCGGGCCGATCGCGGCCGCGTGCTGCCGATGCCGCCGGGCATGGGCTTCGAGCAGGCGGCGAGCCTGCCGGTCGCGCTGATGACGATGCACGACGCGGTCGCGGTGAACGGTCGGCTGCGCGCGGGTGAATCGGTGCTCGTGCTCGGCGCGTCGTCGGGCGTCGGCCTGATGGCGATGCGCATCGCGCGGCACCTCGGTGCGCGCTGCGTGATCGGCACGTCCACTGACCCGTCCCGCCGCGCGCGACTGGCCGGGTTCGGCGCCGACGTGGCGATCGACACCGCCGATCCGGGCTGGCCCGAGCAGGTGCGCGAGGCGACCGGAGGAAACGGCGTCGAGCTGATCGTCGACCAGCTCGCCGGCCCGACCGTCGCCGGCAGCCTCGTCGCCGCGGCGATCCGGGGCCGCATCGTCAACGTCGGCCGCCTCGCCGGCATGAGCGGCACGATCGACTTCGACCTGCACGCGCTCAAGCGCATCGAGTACCTGGGCGTCACGTTCCGCACCCGCAGCGCCGAAGAGGTCCGCACGCTGTCGAGCCGGATGTGGGCCGACCTGGCACCGGCGGTCGCCGATGGCACGCTGTCGCTGCCGGTGTCCGAGGTGTATCCGTTCGCCGCGCTCGGCGACGCGTTCGCGGCGATGGCCGCCAACCGGCATTTCGGGAAGATCGTGGTGACGCTGGGCTGAGGCGGGCGGCCGTGCCTGGGCGCACCGGCCCGGCGCCTGCGGTCGCTTCGAGCTCGCCCTCGCCCTAGCGGGATCGGACGGCCTGCGGAGCGGGCGGCGGCGCGGCGAGCACCTCGAGCCAGAGCCGCGCGGCACGGCGCCGGCCGGCATCGGTGAAGTGGCAGGCATCGCGCCGGTCGGTGGCATCGCGCAGCGCGTCGGTGTCCGGCCCGGGCAGGATCCGGTCCGCGGCCAGCGACGCCGCGTGCCGCTCGAGCGCCCGACCGATCGCCCCGGTGCCGGCGCTGCGGCAGAAGGTCGAGCGGGCGACGAACATCGGTGCACTCACCCCGTGCGCATCGAGCAGGGCCCGCAGCGCACGCAGCGCACGCAGGTAGTCGCCCGCGTCGGTGCCGTCGCGCGCATCGCTCTCGCCCTGCTGCCAGACGACGCGATCGACCCGCAGACCGGCGGCCCGCAGCGACTGCAGATGCGCGACGAGCCGCTCGTGCACCGGGTCCGGGCCGATCCAGCGCGCGATCGCGGTCGCGCCGACCGCGAGCGGCGCCCACAGCAGCCGCACCTGCGGATCGGCGGCCGACCAGTCCTCCTGCACCGCGCTCCACAGGCTCGATCCGCCGCCGGTGGTGCCGGGCAGCGGGTCGGGAGCGAGCACGCAGCGCCCCTCGGCGAAGACGCGCATCGACGGTGCGCCCGCCGGCGGTATCGGGGCCGCATGGCTGGCCGCGTTCGACTGACCGAGCACCAGGATCACGGTGGCGGGGGCACCGTCCTCGCAGGCGATCGGCGCGTGCCGGGCCGGGTCGAGCGATCGGATCGTCTCGTGAGGCAGGGGCGTGCGGTCGCGCAGCGCGTGGGCGAGCGTGGCCCCCCCCGACAGCGCGACGATCGCCAGCGCGCAGCCGGCGATCCAGGCGGGGTCGGCGCCGCGCGCCGCGGCATCGTCGCCCTGCGGGCCACGCGCGGCCTGCCGACGCCTGCGCCACGCCCGCAGCGCCGCCATCGCCGGCGCCTCGACCGCGTGGTGCATCACGAAGCCCGCCCCGACAGCCAGCGCGATCGCGATCGCAATCGACAGGGCCGGGCTAAGCCCGGCCTGCTGCAGCGACACGATCACCCACCAGC
>JAIYAG010000645.1 GCA_027489195.1 Burkholderiales bacterium
ATCGACCGGTCGGCGAACTCGACCGCACCCTCGCTCGCGAACGGCACGCGCATCACGTGCAGGCAGTCCTGGAAGCCCATGATGCCCATGCCGACCGGGCGGTGCTTCAGGTTCGAGTTGCGCGCCTTGTTGACCGCGTAGTAGTTGATGTCGATCACGTTGTCGAGCATGCGCATCGCGGTCGTGATCGTGCGCTTGAGCTTGTCGTGGTCGAGCGTCCACTGCCCGTCGGCGCCGTGGGTCATGTGGGCGATCAGGTTCACCGAGCCCAGGTTGCACACGGCGATCTCGGTGTCGCTGGTGTTCAGCGTGATCTCGGTGCACAGGTTCGAGCTGTGCACGACGCCGACGTGCTGCTGCGGCGAGCGGATGTTGCACGGGTCCTTGAAGGTGATCCAGGGGTGCCCGGTCTCGAACAGCATCGAGAGCATCTTGCGCCAGAGCGCGCTCGCCTGGATCTTCTTGTGCAGCTTGAGCTCGCCGCGCGCGGCCTTCTGCTCGTAGCCGACGTAGGCCTCCTCGAACGCACGGCCGTACTTGTCGTGCAGGTCGGGGCAGTCGGCGGGCGAGAACAGCGTCCAGTCCTGGTTCTCCATCACCCGCTTCATGAACAGGTCGGGGATCCAGTTGGCGGTGTTCATGTCGTGCGTGCGCCGGCGGTCGTCACCGGTGTTCTTGCGCAGCTCGAGGAACTCCTCGATGTCGAGGTGCCAGGACTCGAGGTACGCGCAGACCGCGCCCTTGCGCTTGCCGCCCTGGTTGACCGCGACGGCCGTGTCGTTGACCACCTTGAGGAAGGGCACGACGCCCTGGCTCTTGCCGTTGGTGCCCTTGATGTGGCTGCCCAGCGCGCGCACCGGCGTCCAGTCGTTGCCCAGACCGCCCGCGTACTTGGCCAGCAGCGCGTTCTCCTTGATCGCCTCGTAGATGCCGTCGAGGTCGTCGGAGACGGTGGTCAGGTAGCACGACGACAGCTGCGAGCGCTGCGTGCCCGAGTTGAACAGCGTCGGCGTCGAGCTCGTGAAGTCGAACGTCGACAGCAGGTTGTAGAACTCTATCGCACGGGCCTCGCGGTCGATCTCGTTCAGCGAGAGGCCCATCGCCACGCGCATGAAGAACGCCTGCGGCAGCTCGATGCGCTGCTCGTCGATGTGCAGGAAGTAGCGGTCGTACAGCGTCTGCAGGCCGAGGTAGGTGAACTGCGCGTCGCGCTCGGCGACCAGCGCGCGGCCCAGACGGTGCAGGTCGAACTGCTCGAGCTTCGGATCGAGCAGGTCGGCCTCGACGCCGCGCTTGACGAAGCGCGGGAAGTAGTCGGCGTAGCGCTCGACCATCGCCTCCTGCAGGACCTCCTCGCCCAGCACCTCGCGGCGCACCGTGTGCAGCAGCAGCCGGGCGGCGACCTGGCTGTAGGCCGGGTCGGTCTCGATCAGCGCGCGCGCCGAGAGGATCGCCGACTTGTGGACTTCCTCGATGGGGATGCCGTCGTACAGGTTCTTGACGGTCTCGACCAGCACGTCCTGCGGGCTCACGGTGTCGCCCAGGCCCGAGCAGGCCGATTCGATCAGCGTGCGCAGCATGCCCTCGTCGAGCGGGCGCACGACGCCGGCATCGAGCACGCCGATCCGCGGACCGGCGGGCTCGCCGGCGGCGACGGCCTGCGCCTGGCGCGCGGCGCGCTCCTGCGAGCGCTTCTCGCGGTACAGCACGTAGGCACGGGCCACCTCGTGCTCGCCCGAGCGCATCAGCGCGAGCTCGACCTGGTCCTGGATGTCCTCGATGTGGAACGTGCCGCCGGCCGGCTTGTTGCGCATCAGCGCGCCGATGACCACCTGGGTCATCTGCTCGACCAGCTCGCGCACGCGCGCCGACGCGGCACCGTGGCCGCCGTTGACGGCGAGGAAGGCCTTGGTCATCGCGACGGCGATCTTGCCCGGCTCGAAGCCGACGACCGAGCCGTTGCGGCGGATGACCTTGAAGTCGACGAAACGGGCCGCATCGGGCCGGTGATCGCCGAGGTCCTGCGCCGACGTCGCGAATGCCGACGGGGACAGGATGGAAGGACGTTGCGCGGTTTCTGCAACCCTCTGCATGTCGGGGACTCCACTGGTGTGATTCGAGGACCACCCGGTGGCGCCAGCGTGAAGGGGGCCTGGCCAGGACCCTGACGGGGCCTGGCCGGTCGTCGCGCGCGCGTCGATCGGGTGACGGTGTTCTTGCGGCGATTCCCGTGCCCGGCCGGAAGGCGGCGTGAGGCCGCGTGGCACTAGATCTGGGGGTCGACCGCTTGTGAGTGACTAATTCTAGTGCCTGGACGGTCCGCTCGCAAGTCCGCGATGAGGGTTCCGCGAGGCGCGATTCACGCGCCCGAACAAGCATTTAGCAGCACATCCTGATGCGCCATATCGCGTGCTTCCCGAAGAGCCGCATGGCGTCTCGATCGGCATCGGCGAACCCAGCCCGGATGCGGGATTGCGGGGCATCTGGCCTCGCAACCCGCATGTCGTCACGGTGTCATGGAAAATTCTTCGACGTGCTGCGGCATTCCGGCGGAAACGGTCTCGAGAGCCCGCAACCACCGAGCATCGACTCGAAGCGCGACCAGTCGAAGCTCGGCCCCGGATCGGTCTTGCGCCCCGGCGCGATGTCACTGTGGCCGGCAAGGTATCTCAGCGGAAAGCGCGCGGCGAGCGATCGCGTCAGCGAGGCGAGCACCCGGTACTGCGCCTCGGTGTACCGTCGCTCGCCGGTGCCCTCGAGCTCGATGCCGATCGAGAAGTCGTTGCAGCGCTCGCGGCCGAGGAAGGACGACGGCCCGGCATGCCAGGCCCGGGCCTCGCCCGGGACGAACTGCAGCAGCTCGCCGCGCCGGCGCACCAGGAAGTGGGCCGAGACCCGCAGCGACTCGAGGCCCGCGAGCCGGGGGTCGACGGTGCAGTCGAGGGTGTTGGTGAAGAGCCGCTCGACGGCATCGCCCGACAGCACGCCGGGCGGCAGGCTGATGTGATGGATGACGAGCAGTTCGGGCGCTGCCCCGGGCGGACGCGCGTCCTGGTTCGGCGACGGCACCCGCCGTGCACGGCGGTACCAGCCCTCGCTGTCGAACGGCTCGGTCATCGGCCGTCAGCCGATGCCGAGCCGCTGCATGCGGTAGCGCAGTGCCCTGAAGCTGATGCCGAGCAGGCGCGCTGCCGCGGTGCGGTTGTGGCGGGTGCGCTCGAGCGCGCGCAGGATCGCGTCGCGCTCGACCGCGTCGAGGTAGTCGGGCAGCGACTCGGGGATGCCGTCGTCCGACAGCGCCGAGGCACCCTGCGCGACCCGCGGCGCCGCGGCCGGGCCATCGAGCGGGGTGCCCGCGGCCGGCTCGGCGCCCGACCCGGAGGCACGCCCGGCCGTCCCGACCGGAGCGGCGCCCCCGTCCGCCTCGAGCGCGTCGTCCGCATCGGCGCGCTCGTTTTCCGAGGCCTCGTGGCCGGCGGGCCGCAGTCCGAGGTCCTCGACGTTGACGACCTCGCCGTTGGAGAACGCGAGCGCGCGCTCGAGGATGTTCTCGAGCTCGCGGACGTTGCCCGGGAAGCCGTAGCTCTGCAGATAGCGCAGCGTCACGGACGACAGCCGCGGCGCCACCTGCAGCCCCGCGCGCGTGGCGAGGCGGGCCAGCACCGAGTCGGCGAGCACGCCGACATCCTCGAGCCGCTCGCGCAGCGGCGGCATCCGCAGCTCGATCACGTTCAGGCGGTAATACAGGTCCTGGCGGAACCGGCCGGCCGCGACGCAGCGGGCGAGGTCCTGATGGGTGGCGCTGACGATCCGCACGTCGACCGGCTCCTCGGCGGTGTGCCCGACGCGGCGCACGCAGCGCTCCTGGATCGCCCGCAGCAGCTTGACCTGCATCGACAGGGGCAGGTCGGCGACCTCGTCGAGGAACAGCGTGCCGCCGTCGGCGGCCTGGAAGAACCCGGTGCGGTCCTGGTCGGCGCCGGTGAACGCGCCGCGCTTGTGCCCGAAGAACTCCGACTCCATCAGGTTCTCGGGGATGGCGCCGCAGTTCACCGCCACGAACGGCTGGTTCGCCCGGCTGCCGAGGCGGTGGATCAGCCGCGCGGCCAGTTCCTTGCCCGAGCCGGATTCGCCGGTGATGGCCACCGGCGCCATGCTGCGGGCGAGCCGCGCGATGCTCGCGCGCACGGTCTCGATGGCCGGCGACACGCCGAGCAGCAGCCCTCCGGCCCCGGGCGCCGCCCTGGCGCCGGCGCCGGCGCCCGGCACGATGCGGGCCGCCGGCGTCGCGTCGAACGACGGCGGGCGCAGCGGCGCCACCCGCGGCGCCTCGACCACGGGGACCGGCGGCGGTTCGGCCGCGGCCCCCTCGACAGCGGCGGACAGGCGCAGCGCCGAGCGCACCAGTGCCCGGAGCGCATCGAGCCCGACCGGCTTCGACAGGTAGTCGAAGGCGCCGGCCTTGAGGGCCGCGACCGCGCTCTCGGCGCTGCCGAACGCGGTGATCACGGCGACCGGCGTGTCGGGGTGCTCGGCGCCGATCAGGGTGACCAGCGACAGGCCGTCGCCATCGGGCAGGCGCATGTCGGTCAGGCACAGCGCGTAGCTGCCCGAGGCCAGCAGGCGCCGTGCCGACGCGAGGTCGGCCGCGCAGTCGACGTCCAGCCCCATGCCGACGAGCGTCAGCTCGAGCAGCTCGCGCAGGTCGGCCTCGTCGTCGACCACCAGCGCACGCGGTGCGCGCATGCCGCGGGCGAGGCTGCGGTTCTGATCGGGAGGCGAGGCGTTCATCGGGGGGCGCCGGGCGCGGGAGCGGGCTCGACGACGAAGGCACTGCGAAGCGGCGGATTATCGCTCGCGGGCCGGTAGCGGATCGTCGCGCCGTTGGCGGTGCACAACTCGCGGGCCAGGTGCAGGCCCAGGCCGGTGCCGCGCGTCTCGGTGGTGAAGAACGGCTCGAACAGGTGGACCCGCGAGGCCGCGGACACGCCGGGCCCGTCGTCGGAGACGACCAGCGACCAGCGCCCGCCGGCGTCCGGCGCCCAATCGATGCGGACCGCGCCGCGCGCCTCGCTGGCATGCCGCAGCCCGTTGCCCAGCAGGTTGAGCAGCACCTGCCTGAGGTTGCCCGCATCGAACCAGATCGGCATGTCGCCGTGGACGCGGCACTCGATGCGCCGCGCGTCGGCGCCGGACTGCGCGACCAGCTCGGCGATCGCCTGCACCAGGAAGGCCTCCGCCGGCAGCGCCTCCGGCGTCGCGCTGCCCCGCCTGGAGATCGACAGCACGTCCTCGATGATGCGGTCGATGCGCCGGCAGTTGTCCTCGACGATCTTCGCGAGGCGCTCGAGGCGCGGCTCGCCCAGCTGCTCGGCGAGCAGCCCGTTCGCATGCCGGATCGCCGACAGCGGGTTGCGGATCTCGTGGGCGATCGAGGCGGACAGCCGACCCATCGAGGCGAGCTTGAGCTGCTGTGCCCGGGCCTCGAGCCGCCCGAGGTCCTCGAGCACCACCACCTCGTCGACACCGTCCGACGGCACGCCGAGGCGGCGGGCCCGCAGGCGCCGTTCCGCGCCCTCGGCACCGGGCACGATGAACTCGGCGGAATCGGTCGGCGGCTCGGCGTCCGTGCCGGCAGGCCCGATCCCGAGCGCCGCCCGCAGCGGCAGCAGTCCCGGCAGCCCCCCGGCAGCGCCGCCGCCGCCGGCCAGCATGTCGCGCGCCGAGCGGTTGATCGCCCGGGGCTCGCCGCGCGCGCCGAGGACGACCACGCCGTCGGGCAGGTCGGCGATGACCGCCTGGGTGACCGCCAGCTGGTTGCGCAGGTCCTCGCCGCGACGCCAGGCCAGGCGTTCCTGGGAGGCGAGCCGCCGGGCGAGGCGACCGACCACCGCGGACGCCACCAGCAGCGTCGCCCCGGTCAGCCCCACCTGGACGAAGGCCGAGTCGCCGGCCTGGTCCATCAGCCCGCGCCAGCCGGTCTCGACGAGCAGCAGCAGCGTCGAGGCCGCCGCGAACGTCAGGCCGACCCGTGCGCTGACCAGGATCGCGGCCCCCGCACTGGGCAGCAGCAGCAGCACGCCGAGGCCGGTGCGCTGGCCGCCGGAGGCGTGCATCAGCAGCACCAGGGCGCAGACGTCGACCGTGATCTGGATCGTCGCGAGCGTGGGCAGCGGCAGGCGGCCGGCGCGGCTCGACAGCAGGAAGAAGACCGCGGCGAGCACGAGGTAGAGCGCGGCGACCGGCAGGAAGAGCCCGGCGTCGAAGCGCTCGTCGAGGAGGCCCGAGCCGCGCATGACCGGCACATAGGCGATCAGCAGCGCGGCGACCACCAGGCGCGAGAGCGCGAAGTACTGGAAGGAGCGCCGGTAGGCCGGCAGACCCGCGGCCTCCCGGCCGGGAGTGCTCTCGGCCGGTGGCGACGCCGCCATGTCAGCGGCCGTCTCGGCGGGCACCGTCGCCGGACACCGGCGTGCCCGGGGCGTCGCGGTGCGCATCGCTGCAGTAGACCTTGCCGCCCGCGAAGCGGGCCTCCGAGCCCGGCAGGTGCACGCCGCAGACCGCGCACTGCATCATCAGCTCGGGCGCGCCCGGGCGCCGGGCCTCGTGTTCGGGGTCGGCCGGATCGCCGCCGCCGGCCGCCTCCGAGGCCTGCGCCCCGCGGGCCGCCTCGCGTGCACGCTCGGCGCGGACCCGGCTGATCGTCCAGAGCCGCCACGCACCCCAGACGATCAGGCCGATCACGACCCAGGTCATCACCTTGCCCATCGTCCCCCCGGCGGCGCGCTCAATAGCGCCCGAGCAGCACTTCGAGCACGAAGCGCGTGCCGACATAGGCGAGCAGCAGCACGGCGAACCCGCCGAGCGTGAAGCGCGTGGCGATCCGCCCGCGCCAGCCGCGCACCGCCCGGCCGGCGAGCAGCACGCCGAAGACGGCGAGGGAGATCACCGAGAAGACGGTCTTGTGCTCGAGCCGGAACGGCCGTCCGAAGACCTCCTCGGAGAACATCATGCCGCTGATGGTCGTGGCCAGCAGCAGCACGAATCCGAGGCCGATGAAGCGGAACAGCAGCCGCTCGAGCACCATCAGCGGCGGCATGCGCCCGACCCAGCGCGACATCGGGCCGCGATCGGCGTCGAGCATCGGGCGCTGCAGGTCGCGCTGGACCCAGAGCATCAGCAGCGCGTGCAGCGCGGCCAGCAGCAGCACGCCGTAGGCGAGCGTGCCGGCGAGCAGGTGGGGGAGGAAGAGCGGCGCCTGCTGCGCCGACTCGAACAGGCGGCCCGGCCAGGCGAGCGGCATCAGCAGCGTGACGATGGCCAGCGGCAGCACGAGCAGCCGCAGCGCCTCGAGCGAGGTGCGCCGGCCCTCGAACCAGAGCAGCACCAGGCCCACCCACAGCGTGGCCGACAGCACCTTGGCGAACCCGAAGTGGAAGCCGCCGCGGTCCCAGGGCCAGGCGAGCGACGC
>JAIYAG010000612.1 GCA_027489195.1 Burkholderiales bacterium
ATCGGCGACGCCGAGGCCGAACGCTATCGCGCCCTGCTGCACGCCCGCGCCGGACTGCTGAGCCGGCACATCGGCGGCTGCGTCGGCCTGCGGCCGACCCTCAGTCACGGCGACCTGCACCGCTGGAACGTCGCGATCCGACCGAGCGGCGACGTGGTCTTCTTCGACTGGGACGAGGCGGCCATCGGGCCGGCGGGCCTGAGCCTGCACGGGCTGCTGCGCGGCTGCGCCCGCGCGACCATGCTGCTCGACCGGATGGTGCGCACGCAGACCCCCGACCCGTCGCTCGAGGCACGGTGCCTCGCGACCTACGTGGCCACGCTCGCCGACGCGGCGTATGCCTCGAAGGAGGCACTGCTCGCCGCCCTGCCGGGTGCGCTGTGCGCCGGCCAGATCCGCTTCGTCACCCGGTTCGGCCTGTATCCCGGCGAACAGGCGCGCGAGCAGGCGGCCAACACCCTGCGCACGAAGCTGAGCGATCTCCTCGATCTGTGCGACTGGCTCGCGTCGAAGGACGCGTCGTCGGCCGCCGCCTGCGCGGACGACTACGAGCAGCGTCAGGAATGGCGTCGCGCCCACCGCCTCGTGCAGGACCAGCTGGCGCGCGCCCCGCGCGACATCCGGCTGCTCAACCGCTACGCGACGCTCGCCTATCGGCTGGGCGATGCCCGGACGGCGGACGAGGCGTGGCGCGAATCGATCGGGATCGACCCGCAACAGCCGGATGCGCTGGCCGGCCTCGCGCAGGCCCGTCTGGCGCATGCCGACGCGATCGGCTGCGCCGACCTGGTCGCGCGCGCGCTCGCCCTCGATCCGCAGCATGCACACGCCCTCGCCGTACAGGCGCGCATGCAGCGGATGGCGGAGGTCCGGGAGATCGCCGCACGCCCCGACGCACTGCCCAGGTGGTCGGTCTCCGAGGCGGAGCGCGCCGCCGGTCGCCTAGAGCCGGACTCGATCGCCCTCCTCGTCGACCTCTTCCGGACGTACGGCGTGGTGCAGGTCGACAATGTCTTCGAGCCCGAGCGGATCGCGGCGCTGCAGAGCGCCTTCGCGCAGGCGCAGGGGCACTACTTCGCGGACGTCGAACACTCGGACGTCCTGTCGGTCGGCGACAAGCGGTTCATGCTCACGATGGAGCTCGACGAGCACTTCGGCGCACCGGACCTCGTGGCCTCCGACCTGCTGATGCCGGTGATGCGCTCCGTGGTGGGCAAGGAGTGCATCCTGAGCGCCTACACCGCGGTGATCTCGCTGCCGGGCAGCAGCGACCAGACCATCCACAAGGACCACTCCGAGCTCTTCGAGGAGGACGGCTGGCTGCTCGAGCATCCGGCGTTCGCCGCACAGGTGATCATCCCGCTGCTCCAGCTCGACGCGGTCACCGGCGCGACCCGGATGTTCAAGGGCTCGCAGCGCGTGCCGCTGCGCCTCGCCTCGGAGCTCGCTCACCAGGATCCGGAAGTGCCGCTCGGCTCCTGCGTGCTGCTCGACTACTCGGTCGCGCACCTGGGCATCGGCAACCGCTCGGATCAGGTGCGACCGATCCTGAACCTGGTCTACTCCAGACCGTGGTTCCGTGACTGCCGGAACTATCACCTGCAGCCGCCGCTCAGGTTCGCGCCGGGCTACCTCGACGAGGCGCCCGACGCCGTGCACAAGCTGGTGGAATGGTGGGCGCTCGAGCGCCAGGCCGCGGCCCAGGCGGCGGAGTCCGAGCAGCGATCGGAAGACTAGGCCCGGACAGGACGGCGAGCAGGATCTCGGCGCACGCGGAAACGTCGCGGCGGCGCGTCGCCGGGGCAGCGTCTTTGTCTACAATCGCACGGGTGGAATTCCCGGTCCCCGTGCGTCGTCCGATCCCGCCTGCCCCGCACCGTGCGCGGCGCAGTCCCCGTCTGCGTCATCGCACGATGTGGATCCGGATGGCCGTGCTGATCGGTCTCTCGGTGTCGGTCGCGCCGGCCCGTGCGCTCGACCTGATCGCCGCCTATCGCAGCGCGCTGGCCACGGACACGCGAGTGGCGGCCCTCCGTGCGCAGGTCGACGCGAGCCGGGAGCGGACCGTGCAGGCGCGCGCCGCGCAGCAGCCTCGCATCGGCGCCAACGCGCAACTGGGCACGCAGTACCAGGACCTCCACGACGGCGAGCCGGCCGGTCGGTACACGCCGCTCGGGTTCGGCGTGTCCCTGGTCGCGCCGCTGTACCGGCCGGCCAACACGGTCGTCACCGCACAGACCCGGTCACAGGCCGACTCCGCCGCGCTGCAGCTCGCCCAGGCCGAGCAGGATCTCGCGGTCCGGACGGCGCGTGTCTACTTCGACGTGCTCGAGGCGCTCGACAACCTGCGCGCGGTGCGCACGCAGAACCGGGCGATCGCCGAGCAGTTCGAGTCCGCGCGACGCAAGTTCGCGGCGGGCGCCACCACCATCACCGATCAGCAGGAGGCGCAGGCCCGCCTCGACCTGGGGCGTGCCCAGGAGGTGGCGGCCGCGAACACCCTCGCGGTCCGTCGGGCCACCCTGACGCGCCTCGTCGGCCAGCCGGTTCGCGAACTCCCGACGCTCAACGCCGGCGTCACCTTCCAGACGCCGAAGCCCGAGACGCCGGACGCCTGGATCGAGGCGGCCCGGACCCGCAACCTCGCGGTTCGCCAGGCGGAACTGCTGACCGAGGTCTCGCGCCTCGACGTCGATCGCGCCCGGTACGACGGCGGGCCATCGGTGGACGTCGTGGGCGGGGCGCAGCACGGACGCAGCGCGACGCAGTCGACGCTCGGCACGCAGTCGACGACGCTCGCGCTCGGGCTGCAGCTGTCCTTGCCGATCTACTCGGGCGGTGCGATCGACTCGCGGGTGCGGGAAGCGATCGCCCTCGCGCAGCGCTCGGCACAGGAACTCGAAGGCATCCGTCGGCAGGCCGAGCAGACCGCGCAGGAGCTGTTCCTGACGCTCGGCAGCGATCTGGAGCGCGTGCGAGCCCTCGAGGCCGCCGAGGCGTCGAGCCGGATCGCGCTCGAATCGAACCTGGTCGGCTACCGCGTCGGCAGCCGGATCAACATCGACGTCCTCAACGCGCAGCAGCAGCTCTACCTGGCGAGGCGCGACCTGGCCCGTGCCCGGTACGACGTGCTCGTCGGTGGTCTGGCGCTGAAGGCGGCGTCGGGCGACTTCTCCGCCGCCGCCCTGAAGGCGGTCAACGACCTGCTGACGGACCTGGCCGGACCTTAGTCCTCGGGCGGCCTCGACTCAGCGCGATCAGCGCGCGAGGCGGCTCACGGCAGCCACTGGACCGCCGGCTCGATGCGCCACTGGAGCAGTCGCCCGGGCCGCCGCGCCCGGTAGGTGTGGACAAGCGTGCTGCGGCCGAAATCGCGCAGCATCGGCGGACGGGGCGAATCGAACAGGGCGTCGAGATCGAGGTCGGACACGGCGGGGGCGGCCGCGAGCACGTCGTCGACATCGCTGCAGACCGACACGATGCAGGGCAGGAACGTGACGCCCAGCGCGCGCAGGACCCGCGCCCGATGGTGACCGTCGACCAGCATCAGCCGACCGCCGAAGCGCACTGCGTGGACCAGCGGGGGCGGCGTTCCGACCCGCAGGTGCAGGGCCGTGTGGACCGAGCCCGGCGCATCCGGTGACTGGGCCGTGGGCCCGCTCTCGAAGCGGATGTCGAGCTGCTGGAGCACCTCGTGGTCGTCGCGGATCGACAGGCACCGGCCGTCGAAGCTGACCCGGCTCGCGAGCGGCGGCTCGGCGGTGTGCGGCAGGCACGCCGCAGCCAGTGCGGCGTCCTCGGGGAGCACGGGCCAGGCCCCCTTCATGGCCTCGAGCCGCTCGTCGATCAGGACGGATCGCGAGGTCATCGTCGCGTCGAGCTCGATCAGCCCGAACATGACCGGCACACGCCCGAAGGCTTGGTCGATCGCCGGCGTCGAGACCACCGCGTCGACCTGAGCCGCCATCTCGGGCGGCATCGGCAGGATGCCGGGATCGTCGGCGCAGCCGGCCTCGCGCTCCTCGAGGCGCGACATCGTCTCGCGCGCCGTCCGCCAGGCGGTCGCCAGGTCGTCGCGATCGAAGGCGTCCGAGCGCTGCTCGAGCCGGGCGAGGCACTGCTGCTGAGACATCGCGCTCAGCAGCAGGTGTTCGGTGACACGATCGCTCATGGCGTTCCGGGAGGTGCCGATCGACCGATCGGATCCCGAAATTCTCCCACGGTCCGGTACGGCGTCGGACGCTGCCGGTCGGCGCGCCGCAGCCGGTCGTGCCTTCCGCAGCCGCCCGCCTGCCGGCCGCTCAGGGCTTGAAGAACGACGGCGAGGCCGCCCCCGAGAAGCGCGACAGGTTCGGGAACAGCGTGGCGAGGTTCGTCGGACTCGCGCCGAACCAGCGCGCGAGGTGCCCGGCGTACTGGTCGACCGAGATCGCCGGGATCATCGAGCCGCGCGCGACCGTGCGCGGCGCGTTCAGGCCCATCTCCGGGATCACCCCGTGGACCTTGCCGCCGTCGACGGCCGCGCCCATCACCAGGTGATGTGCACCCCAGCCGTGGTCCGTCCCGTCGCCGTTGCTGCCGAAGGTGCGGCCGAACTCGGACGCGGTGAACACGGTGACCGCGTTCGCGGCGTCGATCGCCGGCGAGGCCAGCAGCGTGTTGAAGTAGTCGAGCGCCATGGAGAGCCGGCCCATCAGGCGGGCATGGCCGATCGGCTGGCCGTCGTGCGTGTCGAAGCCGTCCAGCCGGACCATGAAGACCTGGCGCTTGATCCCGCTGGCGGGCTTGGACGCGCCGCCGATGATGCGCGCGACGATCCGCAGCTGGTCGGCGAGGCCGAACCGGCCCGCTCCGCCGACCACCGTCGGATTGACCGAGGTCCAGGTCGGCGTGGCGGCGACGTTGCCATCCGGCGCGAGCATCGCGTTGAGGTCGGCACCGAGATCGATCGCACGCTTGGTGATCGAGGCCTGCTCGCGGAGCATCAGGTGGTCGTCGGGCCGGGTCCGGGCCGCGATGCGCGCCACCGCCGCGCCGCCGCCCGACGCGCCGTACAGCGCCCCGGAGACGGCCGGCACGCTGACCGCACCCGAGCTGGTCACCTGGTACTGGATCGTGGTGTCGCCGGCCAGGAACACGACGTTGCCGGTCGCCGAGATCGACGTGAAGGTCGAACGCGTGCCGTTGCACGACGCGAACAGGTCGCCGAGGCGTCCGCCCCAGCCGCGCGTGGTGCCTTCCGGCCCGAAGGCCTGCCAGGCCGAGGTCTGGTCGTTGTGAGAGAACAGGCGCACCGGCACCTTGCGCTGGCTGGCGAAGGTGTTGTACTCGGCGGTGCTCGCGATCGGGAAGGCCAGCGGTCCGACGTTCGGCACGATCGCGAGGCGGCCCGCGTCGAAGAGCGCCGCGGCATGCGTCATCTCGGGATGCAGCGCGACCGTGCGGCCACCCGGCAGCGGCACGAGCGGATTCAGGCCGATCGCATCGTAGCCCGACCCGGAGCGCGCGATCAGGATCGGCGAAGGCTGGATGTTGCGAGCCGTCTGATAGGCCGCGAAGCTCGCGTCGTCGGTCGGGATGACCATGTTGAACGAGTCGTTGCCGCCGCCCAGGTAGATGCAGACGAGGGCCTTGTAGTCGCTCGCGGTACAGGTGCTCTGCGCGGCGGCGCTGCCGACCGCGGCGAGGTTCAGCGCGAAGGGCGCGACGGTCGGGCCGACGGCGGAGAGCGCGCTCGCGGTGGCGAGGAACCGGCGGCGGGAGGCGTCGAAGGTACGTTTCATGATGTCGATGTCCGTGTCGGGGCGCGGTTCAGCGCTGCAGCATGAATTCGGGCGAGGCGACCAGCAGCAGGGTCGCGAGCTTCACGCGGTTCAGGCGCGCGGCTGCGTCGTTCGTCGTCGGCAGGGTGATCGTGGAGACCGTCGTCACGATGTCGGTGCGCAAGTCCATCGGAATCTGGGTGCCCGGGGCCATCAGGAGGATCAGACGGTCGACGAGGGCCGACGGGGAGTGGGCCAGCGCGACCAGCGGCGCGAAGTTCGGCTTCACGTCGTTGCTGCTTCCGAAGCCGTTGTCGATCACGGCCTTCGCCGCAGCCAGCCAGCCTGCGACCGAGACCTCGTTGGTGATCTCCAGCTCGGGAGCGACCGGCGCGACGTTCGCGGCAAGCCGGAACTTCGAGAGCTCCGAGTTCGGCGGCACGTAGCCCGCACGATAGAAGTTGAAGACCGACGGCGCCCGCATCGGCGTCTGACCGAGCGAGGTCGCCGGGCTGTCGGTGTTGCTGTTCGAGATGCGGAACTCCTTGCTGGTGGAGCTCACATCGAGCGCACGCATCAGCGTGGTCATCCGCAGGATCGGCTCGCGAAGCCGGCCGTTGACGCTCTTCCAGGCCACCGGCGGGTTCGACGCCTCGGGGTCGAGCAGCACCGCGCGGATCACCGCCTTCATGTCGCCGCGCACGCCCTTGCCGTCGTTCGCGAAGGCCGCCGCCACCCGGCCCACGTAGGCCGGCGACGGATTGCTCGTGACCAGCCGCTGGATCATCAGGCGGCCGAAGAACGGGCCGACGTTCGGATGCTCGAACAGGATGTCGAGCGCC
>JAIYAG010000205.1 GCA_027489195.1 Burkholderiales bacterium
GCTGCGCGCGCTGCTGCAGGCGCACCACGCGGACATGCCCCCCCCGGCGTGGCGCTCGTTCATCGAACTCCCGGTGGCGATCGACCGGACCCTCGACCAGCCTTCGGGCCCGGACGATGACTTCACCTACTGGATCAACTGACCGCGCCGCGCCCCCGCCCGCGCCTGCGCCCGACCGCGGCCCGCCGCGGCGCACCGGGCTGCGCCGGCCGCAGGATCAGGTGCTCGGCGATCACTTCGCGCAGGTAGGTGGCGACGGCCGCATCGCTGCCCGGGCGGGCGAGCGCCTGGTGGGCCCCGGCGACCGCGACGTACAGCAGGGCGGCGAGATCCTCCGCGGCGTCCGCCTCCCCGCCCAGGATCCGACGGTACTTCGCGGCGATCAGGCCGAGGCGCAGGGCATCGACCTCGGCGAGCATCTCGGCCACCGCTGGGTCCTGCCGGCCGTGGCTGCGCAGCGCGAGTTCGAAGCGCAGGTCGGCGAGATCGCTGCCGCCGCGCGCGAGCGCCGCGTCGAGCACCGCCAGCAGGTCGGCGAGCGGGTCGTCCGAGGACGCCGCCTCGAGCGCGCGGTCGGCCTCGATCTCGCGGCGATGCCAGCGCTCGATCAGCGCGGCCACCAGTTCCGCATGATCGGCGAAGTGCCAGTAGAAGCTGCCACGGGTGATGCCGAGCGCCTGGGCGAGCGGGAGCACCCTGACGTTCCCGAAGCCGCCGGCCACCACGGCCGCATGGGCCGCATCGAGCCACTGGTCGGGACCGAGGCGCGGCGTCTCGACGGCGTCGACGCGGCGCGCGGGCGGCGCGGTGCGGGCCGCCGTGCCACCCTTCGAGGACACGCCTCGTCTAGACTGCTGCGCCATGCTCGTCCTCCGGTCGGCGTGCCCGTGACGGGCGCGCGCTCCATACACTTATGTATGGAAGTGTACCGGACCCAGTCGCGCCGCGGGCGCGCGGTCACGCTCCCGGATGAGGCGGCAGCGTGTCGCTGAAGGGCCTGCTGTCCCCGCCGATCTCGGCCTGGCTGCTGTCGCGCGATCGTCTGCTGCGCCGGCGGGCTCGGGCCGAGCGGGCGCGGGTGGCGCGCGGCGAGCGGCTGCGCGTCGACTACTTCCACCAGCCCGACGATCCGTACTCGCTGCTGGCCGCCGGCGTCCTGCCCGAGCTGGTGCGCCGCTACGACCTCGACCTCGTGCCGCACGTGGTCGGGGCGCCGCAGGACGCGGTCGCCCCCGAGCGCGAGCGGCTGGTGGCCTGGTCGCGGCGCGACGCGGCGCTGCTGGCGCGCCGGCACGGGCTCGACTTCGAGGATCCGGGCGCACAACCCGACGCGCATGCGCTGGCCGATGCCACGGCGCGCCTGGTGGCGGCGGCCGGAGCGGGCCGCTTCGTCGACTCGGCGGCCCCGCTCACGCGGGCCGCCTGGGAGGCCGCGCGCACGACAGGCATGGCGCGTGCTGCCACCGGCACGACCGCGGCGAACACCGCGACGGCCGCGACGGCCGCGACGGCCTCGACCCCCGACCCGACCGTGACCGCGCACCTCGCCGCGTCCGCCGCGCTGCGCCGTCGGCTCGGCCACTACCTCGGCGCGACCTTCCACCTCGATGGCGAGTGGTACTGGGGCATCGACCGGCTGCACCACCTCGAGCGCCGGCTGCAGGATCTGGGGGCGGCGCGCGCCGGCACGAACGGGCTGCTGTTCGAGCCCGGCACCGACCCGGCCGGACCGATGACCGTCCGCCATCCGGGACCGATCGAGTTCTGGTTCTCGTTGCGCAGCCCGTACTCGGCCATCGCCGCGCCGCGGGTGCTGGCGCTCGCCAAACACGCCGGGGTGCCGCTGCGGCTGCGCGGGCTGCTGCCGATGGTCATGCGGGGGCTGCCGGTGCCGCGTGCCAAGCGCGCGTACATCGCCGCCGACGCGGCGCGCGAGGCCTACGTGCGCGGCATCCCCTTCGGTCGCCTGGTCGATCCGTTGGGCCGCCCGGTCGAGCGTGGACTCGCGCTGATGCACCACGCGCAGGCCGCGGGGCGGGGCGAGGCCTTCCTGCTGTCGTTCATGTGCGGCACCTGGGCCGAGGGGCTGGACGCCGGCAGCGACCGCGGCCTGCGCACGATCGCCGAACGCGCCGGGCTGTCCTGGTCGGCCTGCCGCGACGCGCTGAACGAGACCGGCTGGCGCGCCGAGGCCGAGCGCAACCGGGCCGCGCTGTTCGAACGCGGGCTGTGGGGCGTGCCCGCCTTCGCGGTCGGCGACACCACGGTCTGGGGTCAGGACCGCCTGTGGGCGATCGCCGACGCGCTCGAGGCCGGCCCGCACACGGAGCACGGACGATGAGCGTCGGACACCTCGCCCGGGCCGCGGGCCGCGTCATGGCCACGGCCCTCGCCACGTTCGCCACCTGCCTGATGCTCGCCCTGCCCGCGCGATGCGCGCTGGCCGCGGACGCGGCGCCCTCGTCCGCGGCGCCCTCGTCCGCGACCCCCTCGCCTGCCCGCCCCAACATCGTCGTCCTGATCGCCGACGACTGGGGCTTCACCGACGTCGGCGCCTTCGGCGGCGAGATCCCCACGCCTCACCTCGATGCGCTCGCCGCACGGGGCACGCGCTTCACCAACTTCCACGTGGCCGCCTCCTGCGCGCCGACCCGCGCGATGCTGCTGACCGGCGTCGAGCACCACCGCGCCGGAGTCGGCAACCTGCGCGAGTCGATGCCGCGCGAGCACATGGGGCGGCGCGGCTACCTCGGCGCGCTCGACACGAACGTGGTCACGCTGTCGACGCTGCTGCAGCAGGCCGGCTACCGGACCTACGTGGCCGGCAAGTGGAACGTCGGCTCCGAGCCGCACAACCTGCCCGACCGGCGCGGCTTCGACCGTTCGATCGTCCAGGGCGACACCGGCTCGGACAACTGGGTGCCGACGCAGCGCTACCTGCCCCACTCGGCCAGCGTGCAGTGGTTCGAGGACGGACGGGCCGCGTCGATGCCGGCCCGCTTCTACTCGTCGGAGTGGTTCGTCGACCGGACGATCGCCTACCTGGAGGCCGACGCGGCGAGCGGCCGGCCCTTCTTCGCGCTGGTCGCCTTCCAGGCCAACCACGCGCCGCTGCAGGCCCCGCGCGAGTTCGTCGAGCGGCAGGCCGGCCGCTACGACGCGGGCTGGGACGCGCTTCGCCTCGCCCGCCGCGACCGTGCCGTCGCGCTCGGCACGATCCCCGCCGGCGCGCCGATGGCCCGGATGCCGACCACCCGCGACTGGAGCACGCTGTCCGCATCGGAGCGCCGCCACCAGGCGCGCAGCATGGAGGTCTATGCGGCGATGGCGGAGGCGATGGACCACCACGTCGGCCGGCTCGTCGCCCACCTGAAGACCCGCGGCCTCTACGACGACACGGTGTTCGTCTTCCTGTCCGACAACGGCCCGGAGGGCTCGGACTACGCGGCCGCGCAGCCCTGGCTGTGGACCCAGTACTCGCAGTCGATCGACCGGCTCGGCGGCGAGGGCGCGTACGCGATCATCGGACCGGGCTGGGCGAGCGCCGCGGCCTCGCCGCTGACGGGCTACAAGTTCGTCGGCGGCGAAGGCGGCACGCGGGTGCCGCTGATCGTGTCGGGCGTGCGCGGCGCACCCGCCGGCGCGCTGCACCACGGTCTGACCCATGTGACCGACCTCGCACCGACGCTGCTCGAGCTGGCCGGCGTCGCGCCCGCCGCCCCGCTGCGGGAGGGCCGCCCGATCGAGCCGATGTCGGGGCGCAGCCTGGTGCCGGCGCTGCAGGACCCGAGCCGTGCGGTGCGCGGCCCGGACGACACGCTCGGCTACGAGCTGTCGGGCGACGAGGCGCTCTATCGCGGCGACCTGAAGCTCATCCGCAGCCTGCCGCCGCTGGGCGACGGCCAGTGGCGGCTGCACGACCTGCGCACCGACCCCGGCGAGACGCTCGACCTCAAGGACCGCCTGCCCGAGGCCTTCGCCGCGATGCGCGCGGCCTACGAGACCTGGGCGCGAGAGCATCACGTGCTGCCGATGCCCGCCGGCTACAGCGCACCGCGACAGGTGGCGATCAACGGCATCTACGCCTACTGGCTGCCGACCTACGGCGGCGCGGGGCTCGCGGTGCTGCTCGGCCTCGTGACGGCCGGGGTGTGGCGCGTGCGCCGACGCCGGCGCAGCCCGGCGACGCGGAACGCACCGAAGAGCCCGCCATGACCCGACCCGTCCGCCGTCTCGTCGCCGCACTCCTCGCGATCGCAGCCCTCGCGGCGCTCGCGTGGATGCTGCGCACGCCCATCGCCCTGGCGATCGTCGAGCGCGGCGCGCTCGCCCGGCTGTCGGCCGATCCGGTCGGCGCGCTGCCCGACGGGCTGCACGTGGGCCTGTGCGGCGCGGGCTCGCCGTTTCCCGACGAGCGTCGCGGCGGGCCGTGCACGCTGGTCCTGGCCGGCCGGCGGCTGCTGGTCTTCGACGCCGGCAGCGGCGCGCTGCGCGGGCTCGCGCGGCTGGGCTTCGAGGCGGGACGCGTCGACGAGGTGCTGCTCACCCACCTGCACTCCGACCACCTCGACGGCCTGGGCGAGCTGCTGCTGCAGCGCTGGGTGGCAGGCGCGCACCCCGTGCCCGCCCCGGTGCACGGCCCGGCGGGCGTGGAGGCAGTGGTCGAGGGCCTCGGGCGCGTGTACGCCGCCGACCGCGGCTACCGGGTCGCGCATCACGGCGAGTCGATCGTGCCGCCGGGCGGAGCGGGCGGCACCGCCCGCCCGATCGTGCTCGGCGCGGACGGCCGCGCGGTGGTGATCGCCGACGGGGCGCTCGAGGTGGTCGCCTTCGCCGTCGACCACTCGCCGGTGCATCCGGCCCTCGGCTACCGGATCCGCTACCGTGACCGGACCGTCGTGCTGAGCGGCGACACGCGCCGCTCGGACGCCGTGCGCCGCGAGGCCGAGGGTGCGGACCTGCTGGTGCACGAGGCGCTGTCCAGGCCGCTGCTGGCGGTGCTCGCCCGCGCGGCCGAGGCAGCGCAGCGGCCGAACCTGGTGAAGCTCTTCGCCGACATCGTCGACTACCACGCCACGCCCGAGGAGGCGGCCGAGACCGCGCGCGATGCCCGCGTCGGCTACCTGCTGCTGAACCACATCGTGCCGCCGCTGCCGATGACGGCGCTCGAGACCGCATTCCTCGGCGACGCGCCGCGCATCTGGAACGGTCCGATCCGGGTGGGGCGCGACGGCGATTTCGTCAGCCTGCCCGCCGGCTCGCGCGCGATCTCGATCTCCCATCGCTGAGCCCGCCATGCCCGGCCCGGCCGCCGCCGACATCCTCCGGACCCCGGACACCCGCTTCGCGGACCTGCCCGCCTTCCCCTTCGCGCCGCGCTACCTCGAGGTCGAGGGCCTGCGCATCGCCTGCATCGACGAGGGCCCGCGCGATGCGCCGGTCGTGCTGCTGATGCACGGCGAGCCGACCTGGTCGTACCTCTATCGCACGATGATCCCGGTGCTGGTCGATGCCGGCCTGCGCGCGGTCGCCCCCGACCTGGTGGGCTTCGGCCGCTCCGACAAGCCGACGGACCCGCGGGCGCATTCGTACGCGAGCCAGGTGCGCTGGATGTCGGCCTGGATGCGGGCCGCGGACCTGCGCGGCGTCACGCTGTTCTGCCAGGACTGGGGCTCGCTGATCGGGCTGCGGATGGCGGCCGAGATGCCGGAGCGCTTCGACCGGATCGTGCTCGCCAACGGCGGCCTGCCCACTGGGGCCCAGCCGATGCCGCGCGCCTTCGTGCTGTGGCGCGCGTTCGCGCGCTGGAGTCCGTGGTTCCCGATCGGCCGCATCGTCGCGGCCGGCTGCGCGCGCGGCCTCGGTGCGCGCGAGCGCGCCGCCTACGATGCGCCCTTCCCGGACGCCCGCCATCGGATCGCCGCGCGCCTGATGCCGAGCTTCGTGCCGGCCGGTCCGGGCGATCCGGAGCATGCCGCCAACGAGCGCGCCTGGTCGGTCTTCCGTGCCTGGGACAAGCCCTTCCTCACGCTGTTCTCGACCCGCGACCCGATCACCCGCGGCGGCGAGCGCGCCTGGCAGGCGCAGGTGCCCGGCGCACGCGGCCGACCGCACCGCCGGATCCGCGGTGCCGGCCACTTCCTGCAGGAAGACGCCGGCGAGGAGATCGCCCGCGAGCTCGTCGCGTTCGTGCGCGCGAGCGAGGGCGCGGGCGGACCGCCTCCCGCGTAGAACCCCCGCCTGGAGCCCCCGCGCAGGCCCCCTCGCCCCCCGGCTGGCCATCCCGGGCGCGACTCTTGCCTCCCCCTGCGCCGCGAGGTGACACCACCGATGGCATTGGCGGGCAGGGGACACGAGACGGCGTTATGGCTCGCGATGGCCGCGACGCTGGGACTTGCCGTGCTCGGATGGCGGATCGCCACGGACTCCGAGGGGCACGCGGTCCAGCTTCGCCGTGACGCGGCGATCGACCGGCCCGCCGCCACGCTCGCCACCCGCGTCGAGCACGGCGGGTTCGCGCTGCGCGCGGCCGGCGCGCTCGTCGGGCAGCTCGTGCCGCCGCAGGCCGGGCGCATCCCGCGGGCGGCGGGCAGTGGCCGGGTCTCCGCGACGATGCGCCGCGCGGCGCCGTCCCTCGCCGGCGACGCGGGCCGTGCCACGCTCGGCGGGGTCGACGGCCCGGCGTGGGTCGACGGGCTGATGCACGGACTGCTGCCGAACGAGCTGCCCGGCCGGCTCCGGACCCTGCACGTGGCGGGCGCCGAGGCCCTCGAACAGGCGTCGCGCAGCCAGGGCCCGCTGCTGGTCGTCGCGGTCGGTGCGCTGACCGTCCTGGCGTTCGGGCTGTACCTGCGACGCGAGGCGGGGCGGCGCGCGCGCGCCGTCGACGAGGCCGCGCGCCTCGCCGCCGAGGTGCACGGCCGGCGCGGCGCCGAACAGGCGGTACGCGACGGCGAGCGGCGCTTTCGCGATGTCGTCGAGGCCTCGCCGGTCGGGCTGCTGGTGTCCGACCCGGACGGCCGGATCGTGCTCGCGAACCCGCAGGCCGAGCGGCTGTTCGGCTACGGCCCCGGCGAGCTGCTCGGCACCGACATCGACGCGCTGCTGCCCGACGCGGCACGCGCCGGCCACGCGTCGCTGCGCGCCGGCTACCTGGACGCCCCGGTGCGCCGCACGATGGCACCCGGGCGCGACCTGCGCGGCCGGCACCGCGACGGCACCGCGATTCCGCTGGAGATCGGGCTGTCGCCGATCCGGCACGACGGCGTGATCTCGGTGCTGGCGACGATCGTCGACCTCGGCACACGCGAGGCCGAGCAGCGCCAGCTCGAGGCGATGCTGCGCGAGAAGACCGTGCTGCTCGACGAGGTCCACCATCGCGTGAAGAACAACCTCCAGGTGATCACCAGCCTGCTGTCGCTGCAGGCGCGCGGCGCGCCGCCCGAGGCGCGCGCTGCGCTCGCGGCGTGCCGCAACCGTGTCCATGCGATGGCGCTGACCCACCAGCTGCTCCACGAGAACGCCGACGTCGCGCAGCTGCACGTCGGCGAGTACCTGACACGGCTCGGACGGCTGCTCGCCGACGGACAGCGCGCGAGCGCGCCCGCGGTGCAGCTGCGCGTCGAGGGCGCGGAGGTGCCGCTGCACCTGGAGCTGCCGCGCGCGATCCCCTGCGGCCTGCTCGTCAACGAACTGGTCACCAACGCCTACGACCATGCGTTCCCGGACGGCCGCGCCGGCACGGTCACCATCGCCATCGCGATCGACGGCGACACCGCGTCGATCCGGGTCGAGGACGACGGCGTCGGGCTGCCGCCCGGACTCGACACCGAGGCGCCGACCTCGCTCGGCCTGCAGCTCGTCCCGCTGCTGGTCGAGCAGCTCGGCGGCACGCTGTCGCGCGGCGGCCCGCCGGGGACCCGGTTCGAAGTCCGCTTCCCGCTCGTGGCGGAGGCCCGGCGATGAGCGCCGTCGTCGACACCCCGCTGCGCCCGCGTCTGCGGACGGCCTCGATCGTGGTGGTGGAGGACGAGCGGATCGTCGCGCTCGACCTGTCGCACAGGCTGGTCGAGATGGGCTACCGGGTGCTGCGCACGGTCGCCCGCGGCGAGGACGCGCTGCGGGCGGTCGACACGCTGCGGCCCGACCTGGTGCTGATGGACATCAACATCGAAGGCGCGATCGACGGCATCGAGGCCGCCTGCCGGATCCGCGAGACCTCGCGCACGCCGGTCGTCTTCATGACGGCCTACGCCGAGGACGAGACGCTCGCCCGCGCGCAGTCGAGCCGCCCCTACGGCTACCTGATCAAGCCCTACGAGAGCCGCGAGCTGCATGCGACGATCCAGGTCGCGCTCGCGCGGCACGATGCGGATGCCGCGGTCGAGCGCAGCGAGGAGCGGCTGCGCCTGGCCATGGATGCGGCCGGTCTCGTCGTCTGGGACTGGGACCCGCGCACCGACCGCGGCACCCTCGCGCAGCCGGGCGCGGTGCCCGGCGGCCTGTCGAGCCTGCTCGCGGGCTTCGGCGAGGCGGACCTCGAATCGATCCGGGCGAGCCTCGCCCGCGGCCAGCCGGTCGACGGCATCTGGCCGGTCGCCGAGTCGCCGGCCCCGGTGCCCTCGACCGGCACGGACGAGGCCGGCGGCCGCTGGGTGGAGCTGCACGCCAAGCCGCTCTCCGGCACCCGTCTCGGCGAGGCGCGGGACGGTGCCCCGGCCACCGCACCGACCCGGGTGGTCGGCCTGCTTCGCGACGTGACCGAGCGGCGACAGGCCGAGGAGCGCCTGCGGCAGGCCGGCATCGTCCTGCAGCGCATCGCCGATGCGATCGTGATGACCGACGCCCGGCGCCGCATCGTGTCGGTGAACCCGGCGTTCGTCGCGCTCACCGGCTGGAGCGAGGCCGAAGTGCTCGGCCGCGACGCCGACGCGCTGCTGCACGACCCGCCGCACCCGGCCGGCTTCTGGGAGACGCTGGTGCACGCGCCCGACGGCCACTGGCGCGGCGAGGTCGGCCTGCGCCGGCGCGACGGCCGGCTGCTGGTGGCACTGGAGACCGCGAGTCGCGTGCCCGAGGGCGAGGACGACGAGGTGCGGTACGTGCTCACCTGCTCGGACCTGACCTCGATGCGCAGCGCCCAGGAGCAGCTGAGCTACCTCGCGCACCACGACGTGCTGACCGGCCTGCCGAACCGCGCGCTGCTCGACGAGCGGCTCGACCACGAGCTGCAGCGCGCGCGTCGCCTCGGCCACGGCGTGGCGCTGATGTTCATCGACCTCGACGGCTTCAAGACGATCAACGACTCGCTCGGCCACGCCGCGGGTGACCGCCTGCTGCAGGAAGTCGCCCGGCGGCTGCGGGCCTCGATCCGCGACGCCGACACCTCGGCCCGGCTGGGCGGGGACGAGTTCGTCGTCGTGATGACCGACCTCGCCCAGCCCGAGGACGCGAGCCGGCTGGCCGAGAAGCTGCTCGCGCTGCTGTCCGAGCCGGTCGACATCGGCGGGCGCACCGTCAAGGGCTCCGCGAGCATCGGCGTCGCGGTGTTCCCGCAGGACGGCGGCGACCGCGGCGCACTGATGATGGCGGCCGACTCCGCGATGTACGCGGCCAAGGCCAACGGCCGCAACCACGTGTCCTTCTACACGCGCGCGCTCGCCCGCCGCGCACGTCGCCGCCTCGATGTCGAGCAGGGCCTGCGCCGCTCGCTCGAGCGCGGCGAGCTGACGCTGCACTTCCAGCCGATCCTGGCGCTGGCCGACGGGCAGCTGGTCGCCGCCGAGGCGCTGCTGCGCTGGCGGCGCGAGGACGGGGTGCCGGTCGCGCCGCAGCAGTTCGTGCCGATCGCCGAGGACAGCGGGCTGATCGAGACGATCGGGCTCTTCGTGCTCGAGCGCATCTGCGAGCACGCCTCGGCCTGGATCGAGGCGGGGCTGATGCCGCCGCGCCTGTGCATGAACGTCTCGCCCCGCCAGCTCGAGCGCGGCGACTTCGCCGGGCGTCTGCAGCGCATGCTGGACAGCTCGAAGCTCTCGCCCGATCGGCTCGAGGTCGAGGTCACCGAGACTGCGCTGCGCTCGGGGGCCGGTTCGCTTCGCCAGCTCGACACCATCCGCGGGCTCGGCGTGCGCATCGCCATCGACGACTTCGGCACCGGCTACTCGTCGCTGTCGGCGCTCAAGCACCTGCCGCTCGACCGGCTCAAGATCGACCGGAGCTTCGTGCACGACCTGCCCGGCGACAGCAGCGCGGCCGCGATCGTCGAGACGATCGTCGCGATGAGCCGCACGCTCGGGCTCGCCGTGACCGCCGAGGGGATCGAGACCGAGGCCCAGCTCGCCGCGCTGCGACGCATCGGCTGCGAGGACGGTCAGGGCTACCTGCTGGGCGTGCCGGTCGACGCCGAGGCCTTCGCGCAGCGGCTGCGTGCCGCGGCCCCCGGCCCGACCGGCCCGGTCAGGCCGCTGCGCCCCTGAAGGGGCGGCCCGCGGGCGGCCCGCCGGGCCGTGTAGACTGGTCCGCTCCAGCCGTCCCTGCCCGGGCAGATCCGACCGATGTCAGACGCCGCCATCGCCGACGCCCTGCGGGGCGTGACCACCGCCACGCTCACCACGCTGCTGCTCAAGCACGGGCTGCGCAACACCTGGCTGCGCGGCGCCGCCCCCCTTCGCGCCGGCGAGCCGCGCTTCGTGGGTCCGAGGATCGTGGGACGGGCCTTCACGCTGCGCTTCGTCCCCGCCCGCGAGGATCTCGCCACGCCCGAGTCCTGGTCGTCGCCGATCTCCACCCGCGCCGCGATCGAGGCGATGCCCGCCGGCTGCGTGGCCGTCGTCGACGCCATGGGCGTGACCGACGCCGGCATCTTCGGCGACATCCTGTGCGCACGCATGGCGAAGCTGCAGGTCGCCGCCCTGGTCACCGACGGCGTCGTCCGCGACGCCGAAGGCGTGCTCGGCACCGGCCTGCCGGTCTGGTGCCGCGGCGCGGCGGCGCCGCCCTCGGTCGCCGGCCTGACCTTCGTCGCCTGGCAGCAGC
>JAIYAG010000208.1 GCA_027489195.1 Burkholderiales bacterium
CGAGGTCGACGACGGCGTCGCCCTTGACGGCGCCCCAGGTCTCGCGGCCGGCGAGGCGGAACGACAGCAGCTTCATGGTGCTCCTCCGAGTCGGACGGTCGAAGCCGTCCCGGTGTGGGTGTCGGGATTGATTGTGCATAAAACATGTACTGTGCACAAACGATATTTACAGCGAGGATCGTGCTACGCTCGCCCGACCCGTTCGACCGATGCACTGCCGTCCCGACGCCGCTCCTGCGATGACCGCCGCCCTCCCGGAACCGACCCCCGCCGCCACCCAGACCGACCGCGCCTACGCGGCGCTGCACGCCGCGATCGTTCGCTGCGAGTTCGCGCCGGGCGAGCGTCTGCGGGTGGAGGAGCTCGGCCAGCGCTACGGCGTGAGCAGCAGTCCGCTGCGCGAGGCGCTGAGCCGGCTGGCCGCGATCGGTCTGGTCAATGCCTACGAGAACCGGGGGTTCCGGGTCGCGCCGCTGACCGTGCAGGGCATGGCCGACCTCACGCGCGTGCGGCTGCTCGTCGAGGGCGAGACGCTGCGCGACGCGATCGCGCATGGCGACGACGCCTGGGAGTCGGCGCTGGTGGCGGCCGCGCACACGCTGGCGCTGACCGAGCAGCGGCTGCGCGACGTCGCTCCTGCGCTCGACGACACCTGGTCGCAGCGGCACCGCGAGTTCCATCTGGCGATCTACGCCGGCTCGAGCTCGCCGCTGCTGCGCGGACTGGTCGCGCAGCTCTTCGATGCCGCCGAGCGCTACCGGCGCTTCTCGGCGCGCCACCGCAAGCTGCCGCGCGCCAAGCATGCCGAACACCGGCAGCTCATGGAGGCGGTGCTCGCCCGCGATGCCGAGCGTGCGCAGTCCCTGCTCGCGCGGCACGTGACGTCGACCGAGCGCAGCGTGACGGCCGCGCTGCTGGCCATGGACGAGGGCGGCACCCAGTAGGCCGCCCGTACCCGAGGAGACCCGTGATGAAGGCAGTGCTCGTCTCGACGCCCGGCGGCCCCGAGGCCCTGGAGCTCGTCGATCTACCCGTGCCCCAGCCGGGTCCCGGCCAGGTCCGGATCCGTGCCGAGGCGTTCGGCGTCGGCACCCCCGATGCGCTGATCCGCTCGGGCGTCTACAAGTGGATGCCGCCGCTGCCGGCGAACCCGGGCAACGACCTGGCCGGGCGGATCTCGGCGGTGGGTGCCGGCGTGACCGGCCTCGCGGTCGGCACCAAGGTGCTGCTGAGCGCACGCGAGCTCGCGATGCGCGGCGGCTGCTACGCCGAGGAGGTGGTGGTGCCGGCGGATGCGCCCTTCGTGCTGGACGAGCGGGTGTCCTGCGAGGACGCGGTCTGCCTGCCGAACTACCAGGTGGCGCTCGCGCTGCTGAAGGACTGCGTGCATCCCAAGGCGCCGCGTAGCGTGCTGGTGGTCGGCGCGGCCGGCGGTGTGGGCATGGCGCTCGTGCAGCTCGCCAAGCGGGCCGGGATGACCGTGATCGGCTCGGTCAGCTCCGAGGAGAAGGCCGCGTTCGCGCGCGAGCAGGGCATCGACCATGCGGTGTTCTACCGCCGCGAGGACGTGGTCGCGCGGGTCCGCGAGCTGACCGGCGGCGCCGGCGTCGGCGCGATCTTCGAGCACGCGGGCGGCGAGATGTTCGTGCCCTACGTGGCGGCGCTCGGCGACTGGGGCTCGCTCGTCTCGTTCAACGGCTTCTCGCCGATGCCGCAGCAGAACCTGAGCGCCGCGCTGCGTGCGCACATGTCGGTGTGCCCGTCGGTGCGCAGCTTCTCGTTCCACTACTACGACCATCAGCGCGACGCACGGCGCGCGCTGATGACCGAACTGATCGGTGCGCTCGAGCGCGGCGAGATCCGGCCGGCGATCTCGGCACGGCTGAAGCTGGCCGAGGTCCGGCGCGCCCACGAACTGCTCGAGGCCGGATCGGCCCTCGGCAAGATCGTGATGACGGCCTGAAGCCATGACACGCACATTCGAAGGCAAGGTCGCGATCGTCACCGGCGCGAGCGCGGGGCTGGGCGCAGCCACCGCGCTGCAGTTCGCCCGCGAGGGCGCGCGCGTGGTCGTGGCCGCCCGCCGCGAGGACGCGGGCGAGGCGGTGGTGCGGCAGATCGAGGCGCTGGGCGGGGAGGGGCTGTTCGTGCGGACCGACGTCACCCGCACGCCCGACATCGAGGCCCTGGTGGCCCGCACGCTCGATCGCTTCGGGCGGCTCGACTGCGCGGTCAACAACGCGGGCATCAGCGGCCCGGTCAACCTGCCTGTGGCCGACATCGACGAGGATCGCTGGGACGCGGTGATGGCCATCAACCTGCGGGCGGTCTGGCTCTGCATGAAGCACGAGATCCGCGCGATGCTGCCGCAGGGCACGGGGTCGATCGTCAACGTGTCCTCGATCTTCGGCTACAAGCCCAGCACCATCGGGCATGCGGCCTACTGCGCGAGCAAGCACGCGGTGATCGGGCTCACCAAGACGGCGGCGATCGACTACGGGCAGGCGGGGCTGCGCTTCAACGCGATCGCGCCGGGCTTCACGCTGTCCGAGATGGTCGACCCGGTGAAGAAGGGCGTGGAGCGCTACGCGACGCTCGCCAACCGCTACTCGGCGATGAACCGGCTGGGCAACGCCGAGGAGACGGCGCATGCGATCACCTGGCTGTGCTCGGACGCGGCGAGCTTCGTGAACGGCGCGGTGCTGAGCGCCGACGGCGGCGACGCGGCGAAGCTGTACTGAGATCAGCCGTCGCTGGCTCGCGCGGCCCGGCAGCGGCTATGCTCCGGGCTCGCCAACGCCTGTCGGAGCCCGCCCTGATGCCGCCGCGACCCGGTCGAACGTCCGCACGCCTGCTCGCGCGCTCGCTGGGTGCGGCCGTGCTCTGCGCCGCATCGCTGACCGTAGGCCTGCCGGCCCGCGCCCAGGAGGCGGCGGTGATCCAGGTGCGGATGCCCGACCCCTTGACCCCGGCCGCCCGCGCGGTGAAGTACTCGGAGCCGCTCGATGGTGCGCTGCGCCGCGACGGGCTCGGACGCGTGCTCGGCGGCAGCACCGAGCTCTCGCGCGACCGGCGCATCGTGTCGATCGGGATGGAGATCGAGGTGCGCGACCTCGATCGCGGCGTGCCCTACGTGCGGCGTGCGCTGCGCGAGCTCGGGGCGCCCCAGGGCAGCATGGTCGAGTTCGAGCGCTTCGGGCTGGCGGTGGAACTGCCGGTCCACGAGTGAGGCCATGAGCAAGCACCTCGCCTATCACCTCGAGGAACTGCGCATCGCGCTCGCCGAGGGCGACGAGCGGCGC
>JAIYAG010000152.1 GCA_027489195.1 Burkholderiales bacterium
GCACGCGCTCGTCGCGCGCGCCGACGAAGCGGGCCTCGATGCGGTCGGGCGGAGCGCCGCCGACGATGCCGCTGACCGTGGCCGGCACGCCGGCACAGTCGAGCGCGACGGCGACCGCGGTCTCGGAGGCGCCGGCCGGCCGGGGCGGCCAGGCCACGGCTGCGCCGCGCACCTCGAAGCCGCCGCGCAGCCGGTGGATCAGCCACACGAAGTGCGACAGCACCTCGCGCGTGAAGCCGCCCTGGTCGGCGCGCGACAGCCAGGTCGCGCCGGCCTGCCAGTCGCGCGGCCACTGGTGGAAGCGCACGCGGACCTCGATCGCGCTCAGCCCGAACGCGGGCTCGGCGACCGTGCGGCGCAGTGCGTCGACGGCGGCCGAGGAGGCGAACGGGAAGTTCACCGCCTGCGCCAGCCCCGAGGCCTCGACCTCGGCGACCAGCGCCTCGCTCTCGGCGATGTCCACGCCCAGCGGCTTCTCGCAGAAGATCGCCTTGCCGGCCGCGACCGCGCTGCGCACCAGGGCCGCGTGGGCGAGCGGCGGCACGGCGACGTAGACCACGTCGACATCGAGCCGCTCGATCGCGTCGGCCGCGCTCGCGGCCATCGGCAGGCCGGGAAAGTCCGCTGCCGCCGAGGCGCGTACCGCGGGCGACTGATCCCAGGCGGACACCACTCGCAGCCCGGCGTTGGGCGCGGCCTGCTCCAGCATCCGTCGCCCGACCACGCCGAGCCCGATCACCGCCATTCCGAAGCGCTTCATCGCGGGGCGCACCCTCCGTTCCCGTCGCGGGGTTATACCGCAAATCTGCGGCACAGCCTCCGCGGCGCGACACGAATCGACCGTCCGTCGCCTCGCGCCGTCCGAGGCACGGTCGGCGCACTTGCGCCTCGCGCGCAGCCCCTACAAGGAGGCGATGTCAACGATCCCAAGCCTCGACGCGCTCGCGGCCCGCCGGTCGGGGGTCGTGCTTGCCGCCGCCTCCGCGGTGGCGGCCCTGCTCGCCTGGTGGGTCGGTGTCGCGCTGGCGTCGCTGTGGCGCCCGGTCGGCCTGTGGCCGCTCGGCGCGTTCATGCTGGGCTGGCTCGCCTATGCACCGGCCATCGCGGGCGCCGGCAGCGACGACACGCGCCGCAGCGCGGGCCGCGCCGACACCCGAAGCGAATCGCGACTGAGGCTGCTGTGCGCCCTGTCGGCGGCAGTGCCCGTCGGCCTGGCCGACCTGGCGCATGCCGGCGCCTGGCACGCCGGCTGGGCGATCGTCGCCGGCGTGCTCGTGCCCTGCATGGCCTCGGAGCTGCTGTCGCGGCTGGCGTCGATGGTGCCGCCGCGCGGCGTCGGCAGCGTCGAGCTGCGCCTGCTCGGCGCCGCGATCGCCTGCGCGCCGGTCGGCGCCGTGCTGCGCAGCATCCAGGCGCCGGGCGGCCGCGGCGGCTGGGTGTCGCCGGACTTCGTCGATCTGCTGTTCGGAGACATCATCGCGGCCACGATCTTCGCGCCGCTCGCCGCCGCCCTCGCGGCGCCGCTCGGCGCCCGCATCGAGGCCGCCCGCCGCGCCCGCCTGCTCGAGGCCGCCGGCATGCGCGCGCCCGAGCGCCCGCCCGCGTTGCCCGGCGCGTCGCGCCAGTCGCTGGCGCTGTCGACCGGCGCGATCGTCGCCTGCGCGTTCGCTTCGACCGCGCTGCGGGCGATGGGCCACGAGGACCTCTCGCGCGTGGTCGCGGTCACCCACCTGCTGCTCGGCCTGCTCGTCGCCCGGTCGATCTCCGGCGCCCCGGGCGCGGGCCTGCTGGCGGCGAACGCGTTCGCGATGGCCGCCACCTACACCTCCGCGTTCGCGCCGGCGACCGTCGACGACGTCGCCCGGGCGCGCGAGATCGCCGCGCTGCTGCTGCTCGGCGGCATCTTCTCGATGCAGTCGATCCTGCACTCGGTCAGCGCCGACAGCCGCGAGGCGGCGCGTGCGCTGATCCGCCAGGCGATGCGCAGCGACCTCTCCGGCCTGCCCAACCAGCGCGCGCTCGCCCGCATCGTCGGTGCCCTGCTGTCGCGCCCGCGTCGCACGCGGTTCTGGCTGGTCGGCGTCGTGCTGCCAGACATCGCCCGCTGGAGCGACCTGACCGACAGCGCCGCCGCCGCCGAGCTCGAGCGCTCGGTCGCGGGCCGGCTGCGCGCCACCTTCGAGCCGCTGGGCGCGCGGGTCGCCCATCCGTCGTCGGGCCGCTTCGTGCTCACCATCGGCGATCGCGTCGACGGCCTGGGCATCCGGCAGCGGCTGCGCACCACGCTCGGCGGCCAGCGCTTCGAGACCAGCGAGCAGTCGATCCAGCTCCGCTACCACGCCGGCATGGTCGAGGTGCCGGCGAACGCCGACGTCGGTTCCGATGCCGTGCTGACCGCGCTCTCGATGGCGCTGCAGCGCGCCGCGAACGATCCCGCCGGCATCCACCGCGCGACCGTCTCGGCGGCGCTGATCGACGACTACCGCACCGAGCTGCGCACCATCGAGACGGTCAGCCGCGCGCTCAACGAGGGGCGCATCAAGCTGTACGCCGAGCGCATCGAGCCGAGCGTCCCGCGCCTGCACGACATGATGCACTTCGAGGTGCTGGTCCGGGTCGAAGGCGACGACGGCCGCGTGCTCCAGCCCAAGCAGTTCCTGCCTGCGATCTGGCATGCGGGCCTGCACAGCAAGCTCGACCGGCTGGTGTTCGTGCGCACCGTCGCCTACCTGGCCGCGCACCGGGCGCTGCACGACGCGACCCAC
>JAIYAG010000466.1 GCA_027489195.1 Burkholderiales bacterium
CGAGCTACGCGATGCTCGGCGACGTGATCTTCGCGGAGCCCAAGGCGCTCATCGGCTTCGCCGGCCCGCGCGTCATCGAGCAGACCGTGCGCGAGAAGCTCCCCGAGGGCTTCCAGCGCGCCGAGTTCCTGGTGGAGAAGGGTGCGGTCGACATGATCGTGCACCGCAAGCAGATGCGCGACGAGATCGCGCAGCTGCTCGCGCTGCTGCTGCGCCAGCCCTCGGAGGCGCTGGCCTGAGCACCGCCACGCACGGCGCGCCGCAGGGCCTCGAGGCCTGGCTCGCGCGCATCGAGGGCCTGCATCCCAAGGGCATCGAGCTGGGTCTGGACCGGGTGCGCGAGGTCGCCGAGCGGCTGCGCCTGGACCTGCCCGGCACCAAGATCGTGGTGGCCGGCACCAACGGCAAGGGCTCGACCTGCGCGATGCTCGAGTCGATCCTGCTGGCCGCGGGCTTCCGGGTCGGCTGCTACACCTCGCCGCACCTGCTGCGCTTCAACGAGCGCGCGCGCCTCGACGGCGTGCCCGCCACCGACGAGGCGCTGGTCGAGCAGTTCGAGGCGGTGGAGGCCGCGCGCGGCGACACGCGCCTGAGCTACTTCGAGTTCACCACGCTCGCCATCCTGCGGCTCTTCCAGCAGGCCGCGCCCGATGCGCTGGTGCTCGAGATCGGCCTGGGCGGGCGGCTCGACGCGGTGAACCTGGTCGACGCCGACTGCGCGATCGTCACCTGCATCGACATCGACCATGCCGAGTACCTGGGCGACACGCGCGAGAAGATCGGCTGGGAGAAGGCGCATGTCTACCGCACCGGACGCCCGGCGATCTGCACCGACCCGGTCGCGCCGCAGTCGCTGATCGACCATGCGACCGAGATCGGCGCCGACCTCTGGCGCTTCGGCCACGACTTCAACTACTCGGGCGACCGCCAGCAGTGGAGCTACGGCGGGCGCGGCCAGCGCCGCAACAGCCTGGCTTACCCGGCGCTGCGCGGCGCCAACCAGCTGCTCAACGCCTCGGGCGTGCTGGCCGCGCTCGAGTCGCTGCGCGACCGGCTGCCGGTGAGCGCGCAGGCGGTGCGCTCGGGCTTCGCCACGGTCGAGCTGCCCGGTCGCTTCCAGGTGCTCGCCGGGCGGCCCGCCGTCGTGCTCGACGTCGCGCACAACCCGCACGCGGTCGCGCATCTCGCGGCCAACCTCGATGGCATGGGCTTCTTCCCGTACACCTATGCGGTGTTCGGCATGCTCGGCGACAAGGACATCGCGGGCGCCATCGCGCACCTGCGCGGACGCGTCGACCACTGGCTGGTCACCGACCTGCCGGGCCCGCGTGGCGTGAGCGCCGAGGTGCTCGAGCAGGCGCTGCGCGATGCCGGCATCACGCCGGGGCAGGGCGAGGACGCCGAGCGGACCATCGCCCGCTTCGCTTCGCCGCGCGAGGCACTCGCCGCAGCGCGGGGGCGGGCCGGCGAGAATGATAGAATCGTGGTCCTGGGATCGTTCCTGACCGTGGCCGATGTGCTGGCCGCGCGTGGACGATCCGGTCCCTGACTCGAACCGTCTCCCCCCTCCCATGGCAACACGGGCCTCGCCCCCGGCGCGCAAGCGTGCGGGTGGAAGCGAAGACGGCGACGTCGATCCGGCGCTCCCGCAGAAGAAGCGCGCCCGGCATCGCCTGATCGGCGCGATCGCGCTGTGCCTGCTGGCCGCCATCGTCGTGCCGCTGCTGCTCGAGTCCGAGCCCACGCGGCCCTCGTCCGACGTCGCCATCGTGATCCCGTCGCGCGACACGCCGCTGCCGGCGCGGGTCGCGGAGCCGAAGCCGCTGGATGCGAAGGGCGGCGAGGCGAAGGGCTCCGATTCGAAGTCCGCCGATGCGAAGGCCGCGGACTCGAAGGGCAGCGACGCGAAAGCCAGCGAGGCCAAGAGCAGCGACGCAAAGGGCGCCGACTCGAAAGGCACCGACGCGAAGTCCGCCGACGCGAAGTCCAGCGACACAAAAGCCAGCGACACCAAGTCCACCGACGCGAAGCCCAGCGACGCGAAGTCCGCCGACGCCAAGCCCACCGACACCAAGTCCACCAAGGCCGATCCCCGCAAGGACGGCAAGGACGAGATCGCGCAGCTCGCCGATGCCGCGCAGGCGCGCGCCAAGGGCGAGGGCCGCTACCTGCTGCAGGTCGGCGCCTACGCCAACGAGTCGGGTGCCGCCACCGCCGTCGAGCGCGTGCAGGCCACGGGCCTGCGGGCCTTCACCGAGAAGATCAAGACCGATCGCGGCGACCGGGTGCGTGTGCGGGTCGGTCCCTTCACCTCGCGCGATGCGGCCGAGCAGGCCCGCACCCAGCTGCAGGCCGCCGGCGTGCAGGCCGCGATGATCACGCCGTGACCGGCGCATCCGCGTCGCCTGTCGCTGTCGTCGGTGCCGCCGTGGTCACCACCGCCGGAGCGGGCTGATGCTCGACGCGATCACCGGCTGGGACTGGTTCGTCGCGATCGTCGTCGTGCTCTCGGTCGGCTTCGGCCTGATGCGCGGCCTGGTGCGTACGGTGTTCGCGCTCGCCGCCTGGGTCGTGGGCCTGCTCGGCGTGCCGCTGATCGCGCCGCACGTCGTGGGCCTGCTGCCCGACGCCGTGCCGCGTCCGGTCGTCTACTTCCTGATCTTCCTGGTGCTCTTCGTCGCGGTCCGCATGCTGGGCTCGCTCGCCGCGCGCGGCCTGCGGGGCCTGGGCCTGGGCGGCGCGGACCGGCTGCTCGGCGCCGTGCTCGGCACGCTGCGCGCGGCGATCGTCATCCTGCTGGCCGCGCTCGGCACGCACCTCGCCGGCTACTCCAAACATCCGTCGTGGACACAGGCGCTGACGCGCCCGCTGCTCGACGGGCTGGTGCAACGCGCCGAGCCGTTCCTGCCCGAGCGGCTGTCCGGCGTGCGCAGGACCTGACGACGAATCCCCCGCGGTGCCGGCCCGTGCCGGCATCGCCGACACTGAACGGAGAAGTACCATGTGCGGCATCCTTGGCGTGGTCGCTCGCAGCCCGGTGAACCAGCTGCTCTACGACGGGCTGCTGCTGCTGCAGCACCGCGGGCAGGATGCCGCCGGGATCGCCACCTCCAACGGCAAGGCGTTCTCGATGCACAAGGCCAGCGGCCTGGTGCGCGACGTCTTCCGCACGCGCAACATGCGCGGCCTGCCGGGGCGCAGCGGCATCGGCCACGTGCGCTATCCCACCGCCGGCTCCGCGACCAACGAGGAGGAGGCGCAGCCGTTCTACGTGAACGCGCCCTTCGGCGTGACCCTCGCGCACAACGGGAACCTCACCAACTCCGACCAGCTCAAGGAAGAGATGTTCCGGCGCGACCGCCGCCACATCAACACCGAGAGCGACTCCGAGGTGCTGCTCAACGTGCTGGCCAACGAGCTGCAGGCCGCGGCCGTCGGCGTGTCGCTCGATCCGGAAACGATCTTCCGGGCGGTGGTGGAGCTGCACAAGCGCGTGCGCGGCGCCTATGCGTGCACCGCCGAGATCGCCGGCTACGGCGTGCTGGGCTTCCGGGACCCGTACGGCATCCGGCCGCTGTGCTATGGCGTGGCCGAGACCGACCACGGCCCCGAGTACCTGATCGCCTCCGAGTCGGTGGCGCTCGAGGGCCTGGGCTTCAAGTTCGTGCGCGACATCGCGCCGGGCGAGGCGGTGTTCATCGACATCGACGGCAACTTCCATGCGCGCGCCTGCGCGCCGGGCGCCACGCTCAACCCGTGCATCTTCGAGTACGTGTACTTCGCGCGGCCCGACTCGGTCATCGACGGCGTGTCGGTGTACGACGCGCGCCTGAAGATGGGCGAGTACCTCGCCGAGAAGGTCCGCCGCGAGCTGTGGGCCGGCGAGATCGACGTCGTGATGCCCATCCCCGACACCTCGCGGCCGTCCGCGCAGCAGCTCGCCAACCGGCTCAACCTCGACTACCGCGAAGGCTTCATC
>JAIYAG010000022.1 GCA_027489195.1 Burkholderiales bacterium
CCCGGCCGCGCTGCGTGCCGCGCTGCGCGCGACGCGGCGCGCGGCGCGCGCCGCTGCGGCCGCCGCGATCGTCGTCGCCACGCTGCCGGCGCAGGCGCAGCTCTTCTCCGACGACGAGGCGCGCCGGGCGATCCTCGACGTGCGAAGCCGCGTCGAGCAGATGCAGCGCGAGATGGTCAAGCGCATCGAGGACCTGTCGGCGCGCGTCGAGCGGCTCGAGCAGACGACGCGCGGCCAGCTCGAGCTGCAGAACCAGATCCAGGCGATGCGCCAGGAGATCGCGTCGCTGCGCGGCGCGCTCGAGGTGCAGACCAACGAGCTCTCCAAGACGCAGCGCAGCCAGCGCGACCTCGCGTCCGAGCTCGACGCGCGGATCAAGCGCTTCGAGCCGGTGGCGGTCTCGCTCGACGGCAAGCAGGTCAACGTCGACCAGGGCGAACGGCGCACCTACGAGGCCGCGCTCGCGACCTTCCGCGGCGGCGACTTCAAGAGTGCGCAGACGGCGTTCCAGCAGTTCCAGATCGCCTATCCGCAGAGCCCCTACTCGCCGAGCGTCACCTACTGGATCGGCAGCAGCCAGTACGCGCAGAAGGACAACAAGGGCGCGATCGCCACCCTGCAGGGCTTCGTGCAGCGCTACCCCGAGCATCCGCGTGCGCCCGATGCACTGCTGACGGTGGGCAACGCGCAGGTCGACCTCGGCGATCGCAAGGCCGCGGCCGACACCTTCCGGATCGTGACCGAGAAGTTCGACGGCAGCGGCGCGGCACAGACCGCACGCGAGCGGCTCGTCACCCTCGCCGGGCCGGCCCCCAAGCGCTGACGCCCGGAGCCCGGATCCGATGACCGACGCGGACGTCGTCACGCTGCAGCACACGGTCGCCTGGGCGACCTTCGCGATCGCCTTCGTCCTCGGCATCGCGATGAGCCGCAGCAACTTCTGCACCATGGGCGCGGTCGCCGACGTCGTGAACATGGGCGACTGGATGCGGATGCGGATGTGGCTGGCCGCGATCGGCATCGCGGTGATCGGGACCCAGGCCCTCGCCTGGGCCGGCCTGATCGACCCGGGCAAGTCCATCTATGCCGGGCCGCGGCTGATCTGGCTGTCGCACGCGGTGGGGGGTGCGCTGTTCGGCTTCGGCATGGTGCTGGCCTCGGGCTGCGGCACCAAGACGCTGCTGCGGGCCGGGGCCGGCAACCTGAAGTCACTGGTGGTGTTCGTCGTGATGGGGCTGTTCGCCTACATGACGCTCAAGGGGCTGTTCGGCGTGCTGCGCGCCGGCACGGTCGACCGTGTCGCGATCGAGCTGGCCGGCGGACAGGACCTGCCGCGGCTCCTCGCCGGGGGCGATGCGGCGCTGCTCGGCACGATGCGGCTCGTGCTCGGCGCACTGATCGGCGGCGGGCTGCTGGTCTTCGCGTTCGCCTCGCACGAGTTCCGCGCCGACCGCGGCAACCTGCTCGGCGCCGTCGCGGTCGGCGCGGGCATCGTCGCGGTCTGGTACGTCTCGGGCCACATCGGCCACCTCGACGAGGATCCGCGCACGCTCGAGGAGGTCTTCCTCGGCACCAACAGCACCCGCATGGAATCGCTGAGCTACGTCGCGCCCACCGCCTACTCGCTCGAGCTGCTCATGTTCTGGAGCGATGCCAGCAAGTCGGTGACCCTGGGGATCGCCTCGGTGCTCGGTCTCGTCGCCGGCTCGACCGCCTACGCGCTGGCCACCCGCAGCTTCCGCTGGGAAGGCTTCCAGGGGCCCGAGGACACCGCCAATCACCTCGTCGGCGCGGCACTGATGGGCATCGGCGGCGTCACCGCGCTCGGCTGCACGATCGGCCAGGGACTGAGCGGCCTGTCGACCCTGGCCATCGGCTCCGTGATCGCCTTCGCGGCGATCGTCGCGGGCGGCTGGGGCGGCCTGCGCTACCAGATGTGGCGCATCGAGCGGATGGTCTGACGCCGGTCTCGTTTGACCCTGGCTGCCCGGCGTCGTATACTCGTGGGCTGTTCTAGAACAAAAACAACGCACAAGAAGAAGAAGCAGCCAGTTCTACGGGTCGTTAGCTCAGCTGGTAGAGCAGCGGACTTTTAATCCGTTGGTCGCAGGTTCGAATCCCGCACGGCCTACCAAATTCAAGCGAGTCAGCAGGCGCGAGCCTCCTGGCTCGTTTTCATATGGGGCGCACCCCACATCTGCCGCACCCCATGCGCCTCGCCACGGCGCAGCGCGCGCCGCGCTCACCCGCTCAGGGCGTCGTCTTCTGGGCGGCAGCCTGCATGCCGGCCAGCGAGAAGGCCATCGTGAAGACACATCCGCTGCCCGGACGGTTCTCGACGTTCAGGGTGCCGCTGTCCGCCTCGACATGGGACCGCGCGATCGTCAGACCGAGGCCCAGGCCGGTCTGGTCCCCGCTGCGCTTCGAGAACGGGGCGAACATCCGCTCCGCGGCGCCGGGCGCCAGGCCGCCGCAGTGGTCCTCGACCTTCACCAGCACCTGAGCGCCCGAGACCTCGGCCGTCAGCCTCACCTCGGTGCCGGGCAGCGTGAACTTGAACGCGTTCTGCAGCAGGTTGGCGAGGGCCGCGAGCAGGTCGGCACGGTTCCCGACGAGACTCAGCTCGGGGTCGACGAACGACACGTCCAGCGTGCAGCCTCGGGCCCGGGCGTCCAGCACAGCCGCTCGCGCGGCCTCGGCGATGAACGCATCCAGCGGGAACGGGACGGCCCCGGCCGTCGCCTCGGCCTTGGTCCTGACCTCGTCGAGCGCGTGCCCGACGAGCGCCGCGAGCGACGCCAGGCTGCGCTTGAGGATGCTGCCGGTCGCCCCGGACATCGGCAGGTTCCCGGTCTCGAGCGCCTTGACCGCGAGGGTGGCCGTCCCCAGGCCGTTGCGCAGCTCATGGGCGAGCACGCCCAGGCGCTCGTTCAGGAGGCCCGACTGCACCCGCTCCAGGGCGGCGTCGCGCTGCGCGCTGAACTCGGTGACGGCCGCGGCGATCGCGTTGTCCAGGCACCGGTTCAGCGTGCGGAATTCGTCGATGCTGAACGGCGCATCCCGCTCCGCGGCGAGGTCGGTGATCGCCTGGCACAGGTCGCCGTAGTCGTGGACGACCTGGTCGACCGTGTAGCCGAGCTCGAGCAGCTGCTTGCCGTGGCCGGCCGCGGTGATCGACATCTCCGAGCCGCCGGGCGGCTCGACCCCGGTCGCACCGGAGATCCGCAGGCTGTCGATGGGCAGCCCCCGCTCGTCCGCCTCGAGCGTCTGCCCGAGCTGATCGAGGAAGAGCGGGATCCCGTTCTTCAGCTGGTCTTCTGTCGCGGCCCGAAAGGGGCGCTGGGCGGCCTTGGCCTTGCAGCGCGCGATCAGGTCGCCACGGTTGTTCGCCAGGAACAGAAACATGTGTGCCGCGCCAACCATCGAGACTCCAGCGTCGGCACGGCCGGCCCACGCGCGGTCGCTGCCGGGAGGGGTTCGGGACGCTCCGTGAGGGGGGGGGACGTCGACGGGCGCCCGGAGGCGCACGACGTTCCCACGAGGGTACGCGAGTTGCGACGGAACCGGGCCCGCCCGAGGGGGAGTCCGAAGGGACGCGCCCGGCTCCTACACCGGTCGATCGCCTCGGGTGCCCGGCCAAGCGCAGGTGTAACGGCGCTGGCATGCGATCCCGAAGGAGGTACAGTCACAGGTCATGAGTACGCCACGCGGATCCACTCAGGGCTGGCGGCACATCGCCGACATTCGCTTCACGGACATCCGGGTCCGCCCGGACGGTGTCGAGATGGATGCGGTCGGCGAGACCGGCGTGCCGATCCGATTCGCCATCGACGCCGAGACGCTGCGCACGATCAGCGGCCATCCCCGCAACACCGCGGTGGCCGACCTCTTCGAGGGACGCCGCGAGCAGATCCTCGGCGTCGCGACGCGCGCCTTCAACGCGGGCGTGCGCGGCGAGCCGATCCGGCTGCTCGCGACGATGTTCCCCGAGACCTGAGACGCACCTGCGGCACCGGCCGTCCGGTCCGTCCTCGCCGGGCATCCCGACCGATCCGGCAACGCAGCGAGCGTCGCATTCGACCGATCCGGCGCCCGGGGCTGCGGCTCCGTTCGGGGACCGCTTCTTGAAGGCCCTCTGCCACTGGGACGCTTCAAGGAATCGGGATGAACGGCGCAACCGACGGCGGGCTGCATGACGGTGCACTCGAGTTCGCGAGGCCTGCCGTGCTGGTCGTCGACGACGACGACGACGCCCGCCTGGCCTGTCAGCTGATCCTGGAGAAGGCGGGCTATCGGACCGTCACGGCCTGCAGCGGCGAGGCCGCGCTGCGCGCGTATCGGTTACGGCCCGAGGCGATCGGACTGATCGTGCTGGACATGATGATGCCCCGGATGAACGGCGGCGACTTCCTGGCCCTCAAGGCACGGGTCGACGGCCTCGCTCAGGTCCCGGTCGTGGTGCTGTCGGCGACGCCGGAGGTGGGGCGGGCGCTCGAGTCCGACGACATCAAGGCGGTGCTCGCCAAGCCGGTGCGCCTCGCCGAACTGCTCGCCGCAGTCGAATGCTGGATGGCGCCGCAGGCCGCGCGGCACTGAGTCCGCGAACGGCGCGCAGGCTCAGTCGCGCGTCAGCACCATCAGCACGTCCGCGTACCACGCGCAGTTCAGGCCGAGCGATTCGTCGTGCTCGCGGTCGCGCGAGCCCACGTCCATCCGGGCCGCATGCACGCCGAGCAGCCGCCAGGGCAGCGCCTCGGCCTCGCCCGGACGCTGCGCGGCGCGCATCACCACCGGCGCGCCGCTGGTGCCGCGGTGCGTGCGGGCATCGGTGAGGAAGTAGCCCTGGCCCTGGAAGCGCACGCCGAAGGACGAGGCGATGCCGGCCTGGCGCACCACCGGGAGGTAGTGGACGGTGTCGTGGAACCCGAGCGGAAAGCCCACGATCAGCAGCGGCGTGCCGACCTCGACCGCGTCGAGCGCGGGCTCGAGGTGCTCGGGCCGGAAGGCCTCCCAGGCCTCGGCACCGGCGAAGATCCCGTGCTCGAGCGGGATGGCGACGACGTCGATCGGGCCGCCGGTATCGGAGGCCGCACGCCAGGCGGCCTTGCCGCCCTGGTAGAGCGGGACCGAGAGGGTCGCCATCGAGGTCAGGTCGACGCGGTCGCGATGCACGCCGAACTCGATGCGGTCCGGACGGTGCTCGCTCGGCTCGTCGAACACCACGTGGCCGCTGGTGACCAGGAAGAGCTGTCCATCCCGTTCGAAGAAGAACCCGCTCGCCTTCGTCAGCAGCCGGGTGCCGTCGAAGGTGGAGATCTGCGTGGTGGTGAGCAGCAGCGGCTCGGTCATCGCACCCCCTGCCGGACGATCCCGCACAGCGCCTCCAGGGACGCGGGCCGGGCCGGGCAGGTGTCGCAGCCGGGGCGCTCGGGGGCGAAGCACGACGGAACGGGGACGCTCGG
>JAIYAG010000374.1 GCA_027489195.1 Burkholderiales bacterium
ATTCGGCGGCACCGGGCTGGGTCTGGCGATCACGCGGCGCCTGGTCGAGGCCATGGGCGGCGCGATCTCGGTGAGCAGCGCGCCCGGCGTCGGCAGCCGGTTCCGCTTCACGGTCGCGCTGCGGCCGGCGTCCGAAGCCGCCGCATCGCCCGGCACGCCCGAGGCGGGCGCCGTTGCCGGCCTCGCCCCCGCGGGCGCGGCAGCGGGCGCCGCAGCGGCCGCCGACTCGGGCGACCCGGCCTCGGATCGTCCGCTGCGCGTGCTGCTCGCCGAGGACAACGTCGTCAACCAGAAGCTGGCGATGCTGATGCTGCAGAAGCTCGGCCACGAGGTGGTCGTCGCCGCCGACGGGCGCCAGGCCTGCGAGCAGGTGGCGCAGGGCGACTTCGACCTGGTGCTGATGGACATGCAGATGCCCGAGATGGACGGCATCGAGGCCACCCGCTGCATCCGCGACGCCGGCCACCGGCTGCCGATCGTCGCGATGACCGCGAACGCGATGGACGCCGACCGCGCCCGCTGCATCGCGGCCGGCATGAACGGCTTCCTCGCGAAGCCGGTGCGCGCCCCGGCGCTCGCCGACGCGATCCGGGCGATCGCCCCGCTGCGCGAGGCGCCGGCGGGCTGAGGCCGGCCAAGTAGAATCCGGCCCATGAAAGCATGGCGCCGGATCGGCGCAGTCCTGGTGGTACTCGCCGTCGCGGGCGGACTCGCCTGGCGTGCGTGGCGCCCGGAGCCGGTCGCGCTCGTCGCGGTCGCCGAAGCGCCCCTCGTGCAGACCCTGGTGTTCTCCGGGCGCGTGGCCGCACCCGTGCGCGTGGACCTCGGCGCGACCGTCACGGGGCGGGTGGTCGAGGTCGCGGTCCGAGAGGGCGACTCGGTGCGCGCGGGCGATGCGCTCGCACGGCTCGAGTCCGCGGAGCTGCAGGCCCAGCTGACCCAGGCGCAGGCCACGCTGCGGCTCGCCGAGGCCCGGGTGGTCGGCCAGCGCGAGGTCGGCGTGCCGACCGCCGATGCCGCGCTGGAATCGGCACGGGCCACGCTCGAGGCGGCGCAGCGCGAGTCCCGCCGCAGCCGCGAGCTGTTCGACCGCGGCTACGTGTCGCAGGCCCGGATCGACGAGACCGACCGTGCGGTGCGCATCGCGCAGGCGCAGATCGCAGCCGCCGGCGCCTCCGCGCGGGCCAACGCGGGCCGCGGCACCGAGGTCGAGCAGGCGCGCCTGCGGGTCGACGAGGCACGGGCCGCGGCATCGCTCGCCCAGGCCCGGCTCGCGCAGGCACGGATCGTCGCGCCCGCCGACGGGCGCATCGTCACGCGGCTGGTCGAGCACGGGCAGATCGTGCAGCCCGGCCGAACGCTGTTCGCGTTCGCCGCCACCGGGGCCACGCAGCTCGTCGGCCAGGCGGACGAGAAGTTCCTCTCGCAGCTGGCCGTCGGCCAGCTCGCGCGGGTCCTCGCCGACGCCTTCCCGCAGCAGCCGTTCGAGGCGCGGGTGCTGCGCATCGCGCCCGGCGTCGATGCGCAGCGCGGCACGGTCGAGGTGAAGTTCGAGGTCGCAGCGCCCCCGCCCTTCCTGCGCGAGGACATGACGCTGTCGATGCAGGTCGCCACCGGGCGGCGCGAGCGCGCGCTCACGCTGCCGGCAGCGGCGGTGATCGGCGCGGGCGTGGACGGGCGGGTGCGGCGGCTGGCCGACGGCCGCGTGCTCGAGCAGCCGGTGCGCGTGGGGCTGCGCACGCTCGATCGCGTCGAGATCGCCGACGGGCTGGCGGTCGGCGACACGGTGCTGGCCGATCCGCTCGCCGTCGTACCCGGGGCACGGGCGCGGGCCGCTCGTGACGGCGAGACGGCGGGACGCGCGGGCTCGGGCGCCGGTGCGGGCTCGGGCTCGGGCTCGGGCGCCGCTGCGGCAGGCACGGGCGCGGCGCGCTCCGACATGGCCCCCGCGAACGGCGCGGCCCCGGCGACGGGCACCGCCGTCGGCGGCAGCCGCTGAGCGCCGGGCCCCGGACGTGGGCTTCGCCTGGCGCATCGCGGTCCGCTTCCTCGTCGAGGGGAAGATGCAGACGCTGCTGCTGATCGTCGGCGTGGCGATGGGCGTGGCGGTCGTCACCTACATCACCGCGCTGATCGACGGCCTGCAGGGCAACACCATCCGCCGCACGCTCGGCGTGCAGCCGCACCTCACGATCCGTCCGGTGAAGGACGTGCCGCTCGCCGGGCGGCTCGCCACGCCGGGCGTCGACGCCGCCTCGCAGGAGCAGCCGCGCGCGCAGCGCACCCGCTCGATCGAGAACTGGATGCCGCTGGCGCGCTCGCTCGAGGACGCGCCCGGCGTCGTCGCGGTCTCGCCGATGGCCGGCGGCACCGCGATCGCGCTGCGCGGCGAGGGCAGCCGCGCGGTCGCCATCGTCGGCGTCGAGCTCGAGCGCTACGACCGGATCGCCGGGCTGTCCGGGAAGATCGTCGAGGGCACGGCACGCCTCGGCCCCGGCGAGGCGATCGTCGGGCGCGAGCTCGCCGAGGACCTCGGCGTGCGGCTCGGCGACCGGTTCTCGCTGTCGATCTCGCGCGACACCACCGAGTCGCTGCGTGCGGTCGCGATCTTCGACGTCGGCGTGCGCGACGTGAACCGGCGCAACGTCTACCTGCCGCTGCGCACCGCGCAGAGCCTGCTCGGCATTCCGGGCGGGGTCACGCAGCTCGACCTGACGGTGACCGAGGTCTTCGACGCCGAGCGCATCGCCGGCCGGCTGCGGGCGCGCCTGCCCTACGAGATCGAGAGCTGGATGCAGACCAACAGCCAGCTGCTGTCGGCCCTCGACGCGCAGACGCTGTCGACGCGGCTGATCCGCGGCGTGGTGATGCTGGTGGTGGTGCTCGGCATCGCGAGCGTGCTGGTGGTGTCGGTCGTGCAGAAGCGCAAGGAGATCGGGATCCTGCGCGCGATGGGTGCCTCGCGCGCGCAGATGACGCGGGTGTTCCTGCTGCAGGGCGCACTGGTGAGCGCGGCGGGCTCGGTGCTCGGTGCCGCGATCGCCTGGGCGATGGTCGCCGCGTTCACCGCGCTGGTGAAGGGCGCCGACGGCCGGCCGCTGTTCCCGATCGTGCTCGACTTCGAGACCTTCGCCTGGGTCGCGGCGGGGGCCACGCTCGCGGGCGTGCTGGCCGCGGTCGCGCCCGCACGGCGCGCCGCGGCGCTCGACCCCGCGCAGGCGATCCGGCTGTGAGCGCGCAGGCCCCGGCCCGGGCCGCCGCCGCGACGGGCGCGCAGGCCGATTCGCCGATCGTCGCGATGAGCGCGGTGCGCAAGTCCTACGACATCGGCACGCCGATCGAGGCCGAGGTGCTGCACGGCATCGACCTGGTGCTCGCCCGCGGCGAGTTCGCCGCGATGATCGGCCCCTCGGGCTCGGGCAAGAGCACGCTGCTGACGCTGATCGGGCTGCTCGAGCGGCCGACCTCGGGCGAGTACCGGCTGCTGGGCCGACGCATCGACACCCTCGACGACGACGCGCTCACGCGCGCGCGGCTCGACACGCTCGGCTTCGTGTTCCAGTTCCATCACCTGATCCCTGCCTTCGACGCGCTGGAGAACGTCGCGATGCCCGCGCTGATCCGCGCCGGGCGCATCGATGCGGCGGCCCGGACCCGTGCGGGCGCGCTGCTCGAGGCGGTCGGACTGGCGGACGCGCGGCATCGCAAGCCCTCGCAGCTCTCGGGCGGCATGCAGCAGCGGGTGGCGATCGCACGGGCGCTGATGCACGACCCGCCGCTGGTGCTGGCCGACGAGCCGACCGGCAACCTCGACACCGCATCGTCGAACGCGGTGTTCGAGCTGATGCGGCGCTTCAACCGCGAGTCGGGCACCGCGTTCCTGATCGTCACCCACGATCCGCGGATCGCGGACCGCTGCGACCGGGTGATCGAGCTGGTCGACGGGCGTCTGGCCCGCTGAGCGTTCCGGGCCACGGCCCGGGTCCGCCCGGTGCGGACCCGGGGCCCGTATGATCCGGCGACCCGCCCGCCGCCGCCGATGTCCGCCACCGCCCCCCCGACCCTCGAACGCCCTGCCGGCCCGGCCCCGTCGCCGGCGCGCGTGCTCGCCGACTTCGGGCCGGTCTACGGCATCAACGGGCTGATCGGCTTCATCTTCGCCGCCTCGGGGCCGGTCGCGGTGATCCTGAGCGCGGGCCAGCTCGGCGGCCTGGGCGCGGCCGAGCTGTCGTCCTGGCTGTTCGGCGTGTTCTTCGTCAACGGGCTGCTGACCATCGCGCTGTCGTGGCGCTACCGCACGCCGCTGGTGTGCTTCTGGACGATCCCGGGCACGGTGCTGGTCGGACCCGCGCTCGGTCACGCCAGCCATGCCGAGGTGCTCGGCGCATTCGTCGCGACCGGGGTGCTGATGGCGGTGCTCGGGCTGTCGGGCTGGGTGCGCCGCGGGCTGGCCGCGGTGCCGATGCCGCTGGTGATGGCGATGGTCGCGGGCGTGTTCCTGCGCTTCGGCCTGGACCTGGTGCGCGCGGTCCATCAGGACCTCGCGGTCGCAGGCCCGATGGTGCTCGCCTTCGTGCTGCTCACCGCGTTCCCGCGGGCCGCACGCGCCATGCCGCCGATGATCGGCACGCTGCTGGTCGGCGCGCTCGCGGTCGCGTGGGTGGGCCGCGTGAGCTGGCCGGACTCGGCGAGCCTGGCGATCGTGCCGCCCACGCTGTTCATGCCCGCGTTCTCGTGGCCGGTGATGCTCGAGCTGGTCGTGCCGCTGGCGATCACCGTGCTGGTCGTGCAGAACGGCCAGGGCTTCGCGGTGCTCAAGGCGGCCGGCCACGAGCCGCCGGTCAATGTCGTCACGCTCGCCTGCGGTCTGGTGTCGATCGGTGTCGCCTTCGTGGGCGCGGTGTCCACCTGCCTGACCGGCCCGACCAACGCGCTGGTGGCCTCGTCGGGCGAGCGCCCGCGACACTACACCGGCGCGATCGTGGTCGGTCTGCTGGCGCTGGCCTTCGGCCTGGCCTCGGCCGGCGTGACCGCGGTGATGCTCGCGCTGCCCAAGGCCTTCATCGCGACACTCGCGGGCCTGGCGATGCTGCGCGTGCTGCACGGCGCGTTCGCCACGGCGTTCCGCGACCGGTTCCCGCTCGGTGCGCTCGCCACCTTCCTCGTGACCGTGGCCGACCTGCCGATCGCCGGCATCGGCGCGCCGTTCTGGGGGCTGGTGATCGGCTTCGCGGTGTCGTGGGCGCTCGAGCGCGGCGACCTGGCCGCGGTGGCGGGCGGGCCGAAGTGACGCGGTCGGCGTCGCGCGTGCCATGGCGGCACATCGACGCCCTTGAAGCCTCCGCACCACGCCCCCACCTCTGAGCGCATCGACGGACACGGCCCGCCTCCGGCCCCACCGTCCCCGGAGCCCCGATGACCGACACCGCCGACACCTCCGACACGCTGAACGCCGTCTGCCCGCACTGCGAGGCGGTCAACCGCATTCCGGCCGCCCGCCGCCACGAGCATCCGGATTGCGGGCGCTGCGGTCGGGCGCTCTTTCCCGGCACCTCGGTGGCGCTGGCCACCGCCGCCTGGGACCGCTTCACCGAGCGCAACGACCTGCCGGTGGTGGTCGACTTCTGGGCGAAGTGGTGCGGCCCCTGCCGCGCGATGGCACCGCAGTTCGAGCAGGCCGCGCAGCGGCTCGCCGGCCGCGTGCAGTTCGCCAAGGTCGACACCGACGCGGAGCCCGAGCTGGCCGGGCGCTTCGGCATCCGCAGCATCCCGACGCTGGTGCTGATGCAGGGCGGGCGCGAGATCCGGCGTGCGAGCGGTGCGATGAGCGCGGCCCAGCTCGAGCGCTGGATCGAGGCGGGCTGAGCGCCCCGCACACGCGCCGGACGCGACGCGCACGACTGGCCCGTCCGCTCCGAACGGCTTAGGCACGCCGGGTGAATCCGGGCATACAAGCGGTCGGTGAGCCCGGACCCTGGCCGTTGTGGGGTACAGTCGCG
>JAIYAG010000038.1 GCA_027489195.1 Burkholderiales bacterium
CCAGATGCGGTGGTCCGGGTCGCGGCGCAGGTCGGTGATCCGCTCCAGGCTCGCACCGGCCACCGGCATCGCCGGCATCAGCAGCAGGTCGACGCCGGTCATCAGCGCGTTCATCCGGCCGGTGAAGTCCGCACGCACGAGCAGCGCTCGCTGGTAGTCGAGCGCCGTCAGCGCCCGCCCGCCGTCGAGCAGGCCGGCGAGCATCGGACCGTAGTCCTCGCGCCGCGACGGGAAGGTGGCCTCGTGGGCGAGCGCGGCCTCGGTGGCGCAGATCGGCCGCCATGCGGCCACGACCGAATCGGTGTCGGGCATGCGGATCGCGACCGGCTCGGCACCGAGGCGGCGCAGCACGTCCAGCGCGGCCTGCAGCGCGGCGACCACCTCGGGCTCGACGCGATCGGACACCCAGGCTTCGTCGATGCCGATCCGCAGCCCCGCGAGCGAGCCGACGTCGCCCGCCAGGTAGTCGGGCACCGGCACCGGCAAGGCCGTGGGATCGTCTGCATCGGCGCCGGCGATGGCACCGAGCATCCGGCCGCAATCGGCCGCGCTGCGGCACATCGGCCCGAGGTGATCGAGCGAGGCGGCCAGCTCGAAGGCGCCGAAGCGCGAGACCCGGCCCCAGGTGGGCTTGAGGCCGGTCACGCCGCAGGCGGCCGACGGGAAGCGGATCGAGCCGCCGGTATCGGTGCCGATGCCGCCGTGCGCGAGCGCTGCGGCCACGGCCACGCCGGTGCCGCTCGAGGACGAGCCCGTCCAGGCGTCGGCGCGCCACGGGTTGACCGGCGGCACGACACGGGGATGGTGGGCCGAGAACGCCGCCTCGGTCATCTGCAGCTTGCCCAGCAGCACCGCGCCCGCCTCGCGCAGCCGGCGCACCACCGTGCCGTCGACCTCGGGCACGAAGTCGCGAAACACGACGGTGCCGGCGGCGGTCGGCACGCCGCGCGTCCAGCACAGGTCCTTGACCGCGACCGGCACGCCGTGCAGCGGGCCGACGGCGTCGCCGCGCGCGAGCGCGGCGTCGGCCTCGCGGGCCTGGGCGAGCGCGAGCTCGGGCGTGACGAGCGCGTAGGCGCGCAGGCCCGGGTCCAGCCGCCCGATCCGGCGCAGCATCGCCTCGGCGACCTCGGTCGCGGACAGCTCGCGGGCGCGGATCCGGCGGGCGATCTCGCCCATCTCCAGCCAGGCGATGTCGTCGTCGGTCATGCGTCGGGGGTCCTCGCGTGGGGTGTCTTCAGAGCCGGGGATGTCGGCGGTGCCAGTCGGTCTCGCGCTGGAAGGCACGGCCGGCGCGCACCAGCAGGTCCTCGCGGAAGTGGCCGGCGGCCAGCTGGATCGAGACCGGCAGCCCCGCGGGCGTGAAGCCGGAGGGCATCGTGATCGCCGGATGCCCGGACGAATCGAAGGGCGCGGTGAACCGGACCAGCGCCGAGAACTGCGACGGGTCCTGCCCGAGCCGGGCCATCTCCGCGACGGTGGGCGAAGCCCAGACCTGCCCCGGCATCAGCAGCAGGTCCACCTCGTCGAACAGCGCGTGCATGCGGCCGGTGAAGTCGGCACGGCGCAGCAGCACCCGCTGGTAGTCGATGCCCGACACGGTGGTGGCCATCTCGAGCAGGCCCGCGAGGCCGGGACCGTACTCGGCCCGCCGCGCCGGGAAGGTCCGCGCATGCGCCACCGCGGTCTGCACCGCGCAGTCGACCGGCCAGTCGGCGATCACCGGCTCGACGTCGGGCATCCTCACCGGCCGCAGCGTGGCGCCGAGCCGGCGCAGCACGTCGGCGGCGGCCCGCAGTCCCTCGGCGATTACGGGCTCCACCGGGGCCACATAGGCGTCGTCGATGCCGATCACGAGACCCGCCAGGCTGCGCTCGTCGCCACCGAGGTAGTCGGGCACGGGCCGGCGGCTCGCGGTCGGGTCGTTCGGATCGGCGCCGGCCATCGCGCCGAGCAGCAGCCCGCAGTCGGCGGCGCTGCGGGCCATCGGACCGATGTGGTCGAGCGTGGCGGCGAGCTCGTACGCGCCGAAGCGCGAGACCCGACCCCAGGTCGGCTTGATGCCGGTCACGCCGTTGGCGGTGCACGGGAAGCGGATCGAGCCGCCGGTGTCCGAGCCGGTCGCACCGAAGCACAGGCCGGCGGCCACCGCCGCGCCCGTGCCGCTCGACGACGCGCCGACCCAGTGATCCGGATGCCAGGGATTGAGCGGCACGGTGACCGCCGGATGGTGGTCGGCGAACGCACCCTCGGTCATCTGCAGCTTGCCGAGCATCACCGCACCGGCCGTCCGCAGCCGCTCGACCACCGTGCCGTCGCACGGCGGCAGCCAGTCGCGGTGGATCGGCATGCCGGCGCCGGTGGGCACGCCGCGCGTCCAGTTCAGGTCCTTGAAGGCGATCGGCACGCCGTGCAGCGGGCCGAGGTACTCGCGGCGGGCGATCCGCGCCTCGGCGTGCCGCGCCTGCTCGAGCGCGAGCTCGGGGGTCGTGCGCACGTACGTGTGCAGGCGGCGGTCGAGGCGGTCGATCCGGGCGAGCATCGCCTCGACCACCTCGACCGGCGAGACGCGGCGCAGCTGGATCAGCTTCGCGAGCTCGGTGATCTCGAGCCAGTGCAGGTCGTCGGTGCCCATGCCCTGCCCCGCCTCAGGCGGTCTTCGGCTGCGCGAGTCCGAGCTCGCGGACCATCGCGTCGCGCATCGCGAACTTCTGCGGCTTGCCGGTCGCGGTGAGCGGGAACTCGGTGACGATGCGCAGGTGGCGCGGCACCTTGAAGTGCGCGATGCGGCCCTGGCAGTAGGCGCGCAGCTCGTCGGCGCCGACCTGCTCGCCCGGCTTGGCCACGACCCAGGCGCAGACCTCCTCGCCGAACCGTGCGTCCGGCACGCCGAAGACCTGCGCCGCCTGCACCTTCGGATGCCCGTGCAGGAACTCCTCGATCTCGCGCGGGAACACGTTCTCGCCGCCGCGGATCAGCATGTCCTTCACCCGGCCGACGATGTTGCACCAGCCCTCGGCATCGATCGTCGCGAGGTCGCCGGTGCGCATCCAGCCGGCCTCGTCGATGGCCTCGCGGGTGCGCTCGGGATCTTCCCAGTAGCCGCGCATCACCAGGTAGCCGCGCGTGCACAGCTCGCCCGCCGTGCCGACCGGCACGATGCGCCCGGCCGCATCGACGATCTTGACCTGCGCATGCGGCTGGATGCGCCCGACGGTGCTCACGCGGCGCTCGATCGGGTCGTCGACGCTCGACTGGAAGGAGATCGGGCTGGTCTCGGTCATCCCGTAGCCGATCGTGACCTCGCGCATGTGCATGTGGTCGACGACCCGGCGCATCGTCTCCACCGGGCACGGCGCGCCGGCCATGATGCCGGTGCGCAGCGTCGACAGGTCGTGCCGCGCGAACTCCGGATGGTCGAGCATCGCGATGAACATCGTCGGCACGCCGTGCAGCGCGGTGCAGCGCTCGCGCGCGACCGCGGCCAGCGTCTGGCCGGCGTCGAAGGACTCGCCGGGGAAGACCATCGCGGCGCCGGTCGCGGTGCAGGCCAGCACGCCGAGCACCATCCCGAAGCAGTGGTAGAGCGGTACCGGGATGCACAGCCGGTCCTGCATCGTCAGGCGCATCGCCTTCGCGCAGAAGCGTGCGTTGTTGACGATGTTGAAGTGCGTGAGTGTCGCGCCCTTGGGCAGGCCGGTGGTGCCGCTGGTGAACTGGATGTTGATCGCATCGTCCGGGTCGAGCGCGGCGGCGAGCGGCGCGAGCCGTGTGCGCTGCGCGGGACCGGCCGCGGCGACGAAGCGATCGAAGGCGAGCGCACGCGGCGGCACCGCGCCGTCGCCGAGCACGATGACGTGCTTGAGATGCGGCAGCCGCTCGGCCATCAGCTCGACCGACGACGCGGCCGGGTCGGGCCGCGCGTCGAGTTCGGGCGCGATCGAGCGCAGCATGCCGACGTAGTCGCTGCCCTTCAGGCGGCGCGCCATGATCAGCGCCCTGCAGCGCACCGCGTTCAGCGCATGCTCGAGCTCGGAGGTCCGGTACGCCGGGTTGATGTTCACCAGGATCGCGCCGATGCGCGCGGTGCCGAACTGCGCGAGCAGCCACTCGAGGCGGTTCGGCGACCAGATGCCGACGCGGTTGCCGCGCCGGATGCCGAGCGCGAGCAGGCCGGCGGCGACCTCGTCGCTCAGGCGCCGCAGGTCGTGCCACGACAGGCGCCGCCCGGACTCGACGAACACCGCTGCATCGCGCCCGCCCCAGCGCTCGCACGCACGGTCGAGCAGCTGCGGGATCGTCATGAACTTCAGCGGATCGGCGGTCGCGCCGGCCACGTACGACAGCGTGCCCTGCGGACGCAGCGCATCGTCCGCCGGGCCCCGGACCCAGTCGGAGGCGAACGGGTTGCGGTCGCGGGCGCTCATCGGCCGGGGCTCAGAGCTCGCGCCAGTCCGCCGACTGCTCGAACGCGTGGGCGGCCCGGTAGATCGTCGACTCGCCCCAGTGCTTGGCGACCAGCATCAGGCCGACCGGCAGGCCCTGGCTGAGCCCGCAGGGGATGCTCATCGCCGGATGGCCGGACACGTCGAACGGGCAGGTGTTGGCGAGCATCTCGAAGCCGCGCTGGCACCACAGCGCGAGCGGCGCGTTCTGCGGCGGGATCGGCGTGGCCTTCATCGGCAGCGTCGGCAGCAGCAGCAGGTCGTAGCGCGACAGCGCCTCGTCGTAGGACCCGCGCAGCTGGCGCGCGAGGTTCTGCGCCTTCGCGTAGAAATGGCCTCGGTACTGGCGGATGAAGTACTCGCCGGCGAACATCGAGACCTTGAGGGTGCGCGAGAGCTCGTTGGCGCGCGAGCGCCAGTTGGCGTGCGCATCGAGCAGGCTGGTGGTGTACAGCCCCTCCCAATTGAAGCCCATGCCGTTGCCGTGCATCATCTGGGCCATCAGGCCCTCGAGCGCGATCGGCGTCCAGATCGCGGCGCCGTCCAGGTGCATCGGCACCGACACGTCCTCGACATGCGCGCCGAGCGCCCGCAGCCGGTTGGCGCCGTCGCGGACCTTCGCATCGACGTCCGGCTCGCTGTTCGCATGCCCGAAGCCCTCGACCAGCACGCCGATCCGCATGCCGGCCACGCCCCGACCGAGCGCCGCGGTGTAGCGGTCGACCCGCACGTTGTACTGCCGGGGATCGAGCCCGTCGGGGCCGGCGATCGCCTCGAGCAGCAGCGCGTTGTCGGCGACCGTGGTGGTCATCGGCCCGGCGTGATCGATGGTCGCCTCGATCGGCATGACCCCGGTGTACGGCACGAGGCCGTGCGTGGGCTTCATGCCGTAGCAGCCCGACCAGCCCGCGGGCATGCGGATCGAGCCGCCCTGGTCGCCGCCGATGGCCATCTCGACCTCGCCCGCGCCGACGAGCGACGCCGAGCCCGACGAGGAGCCGCCGGCCGAATAGCCGTACTTCCACGGGTTGTGGACCGGGCCCGACTGCGAGGTGTGGCTGCCGCCGGACAGGCAGAACGACTCGCAGTGCGCCTTGCCGACGATGGTGCCGCCGGCGTCGAGGATGCGCGTGACCAGGGTCGCGTCGACGTCGGGCACGTAGCCCTCGAGCGAGGTCGCGCCGTTCATCATCGGCACACCCGCCAGGCAGACGTTGTCCTTGAGCACGATGCGCTTGCCCGCCAGCGGGCCGTGCGCGGCGCCGCGCACCTCGCTCTTGACCGCCCAGGCGTTCATCGGATTCTCGCTCGCCGCGGGCTTGTAGCCCGGGGTGCGCGGATAGCGGACCGCCGGCAGGTTGTCGGGCAGCGCGGCGATGCGGTCGTAGGACTGGAAGGTGCCCTCGAGCACCTCGAGGTACTCGGCGACCTCGCGGTCGGACATGCTCATGTGGAGGTCCGACACGATGGACTTGAGCTGCTCGAGCGTCGGGCGCTTGACGGACGTCATGGTCTCCCCCGGGGTCGCGGCGGCGCGCGTCGGGTTGGGTGCCGCGGACGCGGCGGAGGTCGGCCGTGCGGGGGCAGCCGCACGCGGGGATGAGGTGGACACCGGCGCCAGGGCTGGCATCGCAGCGGGCGCCTCGAAGCGTGGCGGCACCGAAGGCGACTGCGATGCAGACGGCGCGGATCCGGCGCGCGCTGCGCCGGCCGAGGCGCGGTGCGCCTCCGGGCGCTGTCCGCGGCCGGTCCAGCGCTGCGCGGCCGGCCCGGGGCCGCGCGGCATCTCGCCGGGCGGCGGCGACTCGGTGGCACCCTTCGAGCCGCCATGGGCGGTGTGCGACGACGCCGCTCCGGAGGGTGCGTGACCGGCACCGCGGGTGGTCATGCGCGCCGCACCGAGACCGAGCAGCTC
>JAIYAG010000557.1 GCA_027489195.1 Burkholderiales bacterium
GACTTCAGCGGCACCTCGGCGAGCACGCCGCAGGTCTCCGGCGTGGTCGCCCTGATGCTGGCGGCCAACCCCGCGCTCAGCTGGCGCGACGTCCGGCTGATCCTGGCCAAGACCGCCCGCCGCAACGACTCGGCCAGCGCCAGCTGGGAGCGGACCGGCACCGGCCCCTACTTCAGCCACCAGTACGGGTTCGGCGTGGCCGACGCCAAGGCCGCGGTCGATCGGGCCGCCGGCTGGCGCTCGGTCGGCGGCAGCGCCCAGATGAAGACCTGCACGCTCCCCGAGCGCACGCAGTCGCTGCCCGTCCCGGATGCCGCGCGCGATCCCGCCGCACCGGTCGTCACGGTGACCGACAGCGTGGTCGTGCCGCCGGACTGCGGCATCACGCAGATCGAGTTCGTCGAGGTCCGCGTGACCACGACCCACACCTACTCGGGCGACCTGCGGATCCGGCTGATCAGCCCGCAGGGCTCGGTGAGCCGCCTGGCCGAATCGCGGATCTGCCGCGGCGACGGCAGCGACCCGTGCGGCAAGTTCAACGGCTGGACCTTCGGATCGATGCGCCACCTCGACGAGGCGGCCGCCGGCACCTGGACGCTCGAGCTGGCCGACATGGTCGAGTTCGACGAGGGGCGCCTCGAGAAATGGAGCCTGACGCTCTATGGCCGCTGAAGCCTTCGCCCGTCGCGCCACCCGGACGGCCGGGGCGCTCGTCGCGGCCGCCGTGCTCGCCTGCGCCTCGGGCGGCACGCTCGCGGCCGCCCCCGAGCAGGCGCAGCTCGAGACCCTCTCCAAGCCCGTCCGCGCGAAGGCCAAGGCCGCGCCGCAGACCCACGCCTGGCACGACGGCGCCGCCAAGCGCGGCCTGACGATCGACACCTCGCTCGAGGCCGACTTCTCCCCGGGCGCGGGCGACGGGCGCGTGCTCAAGCGCGCCGGCACCGCACCGAAGTCGGCCGCCGCGCTGGTCTCCCCGGTGCTGCGCGACGAGACGGGCCAGCCGCGCGCGCTGCCCGGTGGCGTGATCGTGGTGCTGGCGTCGCCCGCCGACGAGGCCGCCGGCCGCGCCCTCCTGGTGGGCAACGGCGCGACGCCGGTGCGCCGGCTCTCCGACACGCTGTGGATCGTCGAGGGACCGGTCGGACTCGGCTCGCTCGAGCTGGCCAACCGGCTCCAGGCCACGGGGCGCTTCGCCTCCGCCCAGCCCAACTGGTGGGTCGAACGAACGCTCAAGTGAGCGCGGCGCATACAATCGTCGGCCAGCCGCACACCCGGGTCCGACCTCCATGCGCACCGATCAGCCGGTCACCGTCCGGCGCCTCGACTATTCCCCGCCGGACCATACGGTCGAGCGCATCCACCTGAGCTTCGAGCTCGACCCGCAGCGCACGCGAGTCACCGCCCGGATGTCCGTGCGCCGGCGCGCCGATGCGCCGGCCGACGCCCCGCTGTGCCTGGACGGCGAAGGCCTCGAGCTGCTGTCGGCCGAGATCGACGGCGTGGCGGTCCCCGCGGACCGGCTGCACGTGCTCGGCGACGGCCTGCGCGTCGACGCGCCACCCGCGGCGTTCGAGCTGCTCACGACGGTCGCGATCGCGCCGGCCTCGAACACGGAGCTGATGGGGCTGTACCTGTCCAACGGCAGCTTCTACACGCAGTGCGAGGCCCAGGGCTTCCGGCGCATCACCTACTTCCCCGACCGTCCCGACGTGATGGCCCGCTACAGCGTCGAGCTGATCGCGGACGCCGCGCGCTGGCCGGTGCTGCTGTCGAACGGCAACCTCGTCGAAGCGGGCCCGCTGCCCGACGGGCGCCACCGCGCGCTGTGGGACGATCCCTTCCCCAAGCCCTGCTACCTGTTCGCGCTGGTCGCCGGCAACCTGGTCGCGCAGGAAGAGCGCCTGGTCACGAAGTCCGGCCGCGACGCGCTGCTGCAGGTCTGGGTCGAGCCGGGCAACCTCGACCGCACCGACCATGCGATGCAGTCGCTGATCCGCTCGATCCGCTGGGACGAGCAGCGCTACGGGCTGGAGCTCGACCTCGATCGCTTCATGATCGTCGCCGTCGGCGACTTCAACATGGGGGCGATGGAGAACAAGGGCCTGAACATCTTCAACACGAAGTACGTGTTCGCCCATCCGCGCATCGCCACCGACGCCGACTTCGGCAACGTCGAGTCGGTGGTCGCGCACGAGTACTTCCACAACTGGACCGGCAACCGCGTGACCTGCCGCGACTGGTTCCAGCTGACGCTCAAGGAGGGCCTGACGGTCTTCCGCGACCAGGAGTTCTCGGCCGACGTGCTCGCGCAGGCGAGCCCCGACGAGGCCTCGGCGCGCAGCGCGCGCGCGGTCAGGCGCATCGACGACGTGCGCACGCTGCGCAGCCTGCAGTTCGCCGAGGACGCCGGCCCGATGGCCCATCCGATCCGGCCCGACGCCTACCAGGCGATCGACAACTTCTACACCGTCACCGTCTACGAGAAGGGCGCCGAAGTCATCCGCATGCTGCAGGCCCTGGTCGGACGCGACGGCTTCGCCCGCGGCATGGCGCTCTACTTCGAGCGGCACGACGGCCAGGCGGTCACCTGCGAGGACTTCGTCGCGGCCGTGGCCGACGCGAACGGCCGCGACCTCGCGCAGTTCCGCCTCTGGTACGCGCAGGCCGGCACGCCGCGCGTGCGCGCCGAGGGCCGCTGGGACGAGGCCGCGCGCCGCTACGAGCTGGTGCTGTCGCAATGGTGCCCGCCCTCGCCCGGACAGCCCGAGAAGGCGCCCTTCCACATCCCGGTCGCGGTCGGCCTGCTCGGTGCGGACGGACGCGAGCTCGCGCAGGCGACGCTCGAGCTGACCCAGACGCGGCAGACCTTCGCCTTCGAGGGCATCGACCCGGCGCCCGGCGCCGACGGCCGGCGCTTCGTCGTGCCCTCGCTGCTGCGCGAGTTCTCCGCGCCGGTCATCCTCGAGCACGATCCGGGCGATGCGGGCCTGGCGTTCCTGCTGGCGCACGACACCGATGCGTTCAACCGCTGGGAGGCCTCGCAGCGGCTGGCGGTCTCGGCGATCCTGCGCGTCATCGGCGGCGAGCCGGCCGCCGACGCGGCGGCACCGCTGGTCGACGCGCTCGGCCGCGCCCTCGCCGACGCGCGGCTCGACCCGGCGCTGCGCGAGCGGCTGCTCATGCTGCCCTCGGAGGGCTTCGTCGCCGAGCAGCTCCCTGTGGTGGATCCCGGTGCGCTGCGCGCCGCACGCAACGCGGTGCGCGACGAGATCGGCCGCGGCCTGGCGACGGCGCTGCGTGCCGTCGTCGAGGCGCTGCGGCCCGACTTCCCGTACTCGCCCGACGCGGTGCAGACCGGCCGGCGGGGCCTGCGCAACGCCGCGCTCGGGCTGCTGGTGGAAGCCGGTGTCCCGGGCGCCGATGCGCTCGCCGCCGCGCAGATCGCCGCCGCCGACAACATGACCGACCGGCTGGGCGCGCTGTCCGCGCTCGCGCACTCGGCCTCGCCGCGACGCGAGGCCGCGATCGCCGACTACGCGCGCGAGTTCGCCGACGAGCCGCTCGCGATGGACAAGTGGTTCATGCTGCAGGCGACGATGCACCGGCAGCCGGGCGACGTGCCGGTGATCGAACGCGTGCGCGGCCTGATGTCGCATCCGGCGTTCTCGATGCGCAACCCGAACAAGGTGCGGGCGCTGATCACCGCGTTCTGCGGCGGCAATCTCGCCGAGTTCCATGCGCCGGACGGCTCGGGCTATGCGTTCTGGGCCGAGCAGGTGCTGTCGCTCGATGGACTGAACCCGCAGATCGCCGCGCGGCTGTCGCGCGCCATGGACCGCTGGCGCAAGTTCGACCCCGCACGCCAGGCCGCCATGCGCGCCGCGCTCGAGCGGGTCGCGTCGCAGGCCCGTTCGGCCGACGTCCTGGAGATCGTCGGCAAGTCGCTCGCCTGAGCGTCGGCGTGCGGCGCGGGGGCCGGGACGTGCCGCGCGTCACGGACCCGGCGGGGGGATCCTCGTAGAATTGCGGTCCCGCATGCGGAGACACCCGATGGCCAAGCAGATCAGCCTGTCGCAGTACCTGATCGAGAAGCAGCGCGAGAAGAACCTGATCCCGGCCGAGCTGCGGCTGCTGCTCGAAGTGGTCGCGCGGGCCTGCAAGCGCATCAGCTACGCGGTCGGCAAGGGCGCCCTCACCGGCGTGCTCGGGGCGGCCGGCTCGGACAACATCCAGGGCGAGGCCCAGCAGAAGCTCGACGTGATCGCCAACGAGACGCTGCTCGAGGCGAACGAGTGGGGCGGGCATCTCGCCGCGATGGCGTCCGAGGAGATGGACCATCCCTACCCGATCCCGAACCGCTATCCGAAGGGCGAGTTCCTGCTGCTGTTCGACCCGCTCGACGGCTCGTCGAACATCGACGTCAACGTCTCGATCGGCACGATCTTCTCGGTGCTGCGCCTGCCGGAAGGCGTGAGCGAGCCGCTGGAGCACCACTTCCTGCAGCCCGGCTCCAATCAGCTCGCCGCCGGCTATGCCGTCTACGGCCCGTCCACCCTGCTGGTGCTGACCGTCGGCGACGGCGTCGCGTGCTTCACGCTCGACCGCGAGACCGGCTCGTGGTGGCTGACCTGCGACGGCATGCAGGTCCCCGAGGACACGAAGGAATACGCGATCAACGCGTCGAACTCGCGCCACTGGTTCGAGCCGGTGCAGCGCTACGTCGCCGACCTGACCGCGGGCAAGACCGGGCCGCTGGGCAAGGACTACAACATGCGCTGGGTCGCGTCGATGGTGGCCGACGTCCACCGCATCATGACCCGCGGCGGCATCTTCATGTACCCGGCCGACCAGCGCGAGCCGGACAAGCCCGGCAAGCTGCGGCTGATGTACGAGGCCAACCCGATGGCCTTCCTGGTCGAGCAGGCCGGCGGGAGCGCCACCAACGGCCGCGAGCGCATCCTCGACATCCAGCCCGCCAAGCTGCACGAGCGGGTGGCGGTGTTCCTGGGGTCCAAGAACGAGGTGGTGCGCGCGACGCGGTATCACGAGGGCGGCTGAGCCGGGCGAGGGCCGAACCGGGCTCAGCCCGTCGCGCAAGCCCCGCGCGCGGGTGGATCGAACCGACACACGCCTGCCCGACGGGGCACTGGCACGGACAGACGCAGGGCATCTTCCAAATAGCGGCTTTGCAAGCCGCTTTTCACAATCGCTGGCGCGGGCGATGCACCTAGAGTGTGCATCGAACCTGCGGGCCACGGCCTGATCGCCGACAGCCCGCCCACCCTGACCGCCGCCTCGCGATGACCGATCTCTCACATGCAGCACGCTCCGATGCACGCCTCCGCTCGGGAGACAGGCAGGCGGCAGTCAGCCTGACCGGCTACTTCCGGTACCACGGCCTGTGGGCGCCCGGCGTCCGGCTCTTCCGGGTCATGCCGTTCGCCGCGAAGTCGGCGCTGATCTCGCTGGCCTTCTGCATCCCGCTGGCGACGATCGCCTTCCTGTACTTCGCCAAGCAGGCGGAGATGCTGCAGTTCTCCCGCAAGGAGGTCGTCGGCATCGCCTACGCCCGCTCGGCGCTGCCGGTCCTCGGTGCGGTCCATGAGCTCCGCAACCGGGCGGTGCTCGGGACCACCGACCTCGAGGCGGCGGGGCGGGCGGAGCAGGCGGCGCACGAGGCCTTCGCCAGCCTGCAGGCGAAGCTCGGTACGCAGCTCGGCACCGACGAGGCCTGGACGGCGGTTCAGTCGCTGCGGCAGGCCGCGCGTGCGCCGGGCGCGAGCGCCGACGCGATGTCCGCACTCGAGGCCTACGGTCAGTACGGCACGGCGCTGCGCACGCTGCTCTCCGGTGCCATCGACGGCTCGAACCTCGCGCTCGATCCGGAGATCGTCACCTACCACCTGATGGACGCGGCGCTGATCCAGGCCACCGGGCTGATGGATCACATCGCCGAGACCGCGAGCTACGGCGCCGCCGTCCTGAAGCCCGGCAGCGCCCTCCAGGCCTCGCGCATCGAGACCCTCCTGACCCTGGCGGACGCGCGACTCGCCGACCTGCGCCGCAGCACCGCGAAGATCGTGCGGCACGACCCCGCCGCGGCACCCGGCATCGCGGTCGATGCGCTCGCGCAGTCGGTGTCGGCCTACATGCAGGCGGCGCTGATCCGGTTTGCGAGCGAAAGCCCCACCGGGGACCCCGCGGCGCTGGTCGCGGAGGCAACGAAGCTCCATGCGGCGATCGCCGCGCACAAGACGAAACTGATCGGTGTCCTCGACGCTGCCCTCGCGGCCCGCATCGCGCGCCTCGAGACAGAGCGCATCGCCATCGCCGCGCTGCTGGCCTCGGCACTGCTGCTCGCCGCCTACCTGTTCTATGCGTTCTTCCTGGTCACCCGCGGCGGCCTGCGCGAGGTGGCCACGCACATCGAGGCCATGGCGGCCGGAGACCTGACCCGCACGCCGCGCCCCTGGGGCAAGGACGAAGCGGCCGCACTGATGCGCACGCTCTCCGCCATGCAGGACTCGCTGCGCACGATCGTCGCCAAGGTCCGCACCAGCGCCGACTCGGTGGTGCAGGCCAGCACCGAGATCTCGAGCGCATCGCTGGACCTCTCGGGCCGCACCGAGCAGACGGCCGCCGCGCTGGAGCAGTCGGCGGCATCGATGGAGGAGATCACGTCGACCGTGCGCATGACCGCGGACAACGCGCGCCAGGGCGCCGACATCGCCGCCGACAATGCCTCGGTCGCGCGGCGCGGCGGCGTGGTGATCGAGGACGTCGTGAAGACGATGGACGAGATCCGTCAGGCCTCGGCCCGGATCGCCAGCATCATCTCGGTGATCGACGGGATCGCGTTCCAGACCAACATCCTCGCGCTCAATGCCGCGGTCGAGGCGGCGCGCGCCGGCGAGCAGGGCCGCGGCTTCGCGGTCGTCGCGAGCGAAGTCCGTGCCCTGTCCCACCGCTCGGCGGACGCCGCCCGCGAGATCAAGGCGCTGATCGAGGCGACCGTCTCGAAGGTCGCGACCGGAACGACGGTGGTGCGCAGCGCCGGCGAGACGATGCAGGAGATCGTCGCGAACGCGGAACGCCTGACGCTGCTCACCACCGCGATCGCAGACGCCGCGAACCAGCAGGACTCGGGCGTCGGTCAGGTCGGCACGGCGCTCCAGGACCTCGACCGCGGCGCCCAGCAGAACGCGGCGCTCGTCGAGCAGACCGCAGCTGCCGCGGGTTCGCTGAAGGACCAGGCCGTCGCCCTCTCCGAGACGGTGTCGGTCTTCAGCCTGCCCGCCGACGCGCGGGCCTAGCGCGAGCGCGGTGCAGCGGATCAGCGGCTGGACGTCGCTGGTCGAAGCACCGCCGCCACCGCATCCGACGCCGCCGCGAACCCCATTGCCGCGGTGACCATCACCACGCTGCCGTAGCCCGAGCAGGCCAGCGGCATTCCGGCCTCGCCCGGCGACTCGGGCCGCACGCCGCCGGCCGGCGCCGGCGACCAGATCGCCTCGACCCCGAAGCGCGCGCCGCGTTCCCGCGGGAACGCATGGTCGCGGCGCAGGCGCGCACGCACGGAGGCGAGCAGCGCGTCGCCTTTTGCATCGGCCAGGTCGGTACGACGCAGCGCCAGCGGATCGACACGCCCGCCCGCGCCGCCGCAGACCACCGCCGGCAGGCCGCGCGCGATGCAGGTCGCGATCAGCGCCGCCTTCGCACGCGGCGCGTCGATCGCGTCGACGACCACGTCGGCATCGGCCGCGAGCAGCACGCCGACATTGTCGACGGTGACGAAGTCGTCGACCTGCACGACCACGGTGTCGGGCGAGATGTCCGCGATGCGCGCGGCCATCGTCGCCACCTTGGAGGCGCCGAGCGTCGAGTCGAGCGCGTGGATCTGCCGGTTCACGTTCGACTCGGACACGTGGTCCAGGTCGATCAGCGTGAGCCGTCCGATGCCGCAGCGCGCGAGCGCCTCGGCCACCCACGAGCCCACGCCGCCCACGCCCACCACCACCGCGTGCGCCGACGCGATGCGCCGCGCCCCCGCCTCGCCGTAGAGACGTGCCACGCCGCCGAAGCGGCGCGCGGCGAGCGTCGTGTTCACCGCATCCTCAGGGCAGCAGGACGCTGGAGCCGGTCGTCTTGCGGCCCTCGAGGTCGCGATGCGCCTGCGCCGCGTCGGCCAGCTTGTAGCGCTGCTCGATCTCGATCTTCACCTTGCCCGAGGACACCATCTTCATCAGGTCCCCGGCGATCTCCTCGAGGTTCTCGCGGCGCTCGGTGTGCGGCATCAGCGACGGACGCGTGATGTACAGCGTGCCCTTGAGCGCGGTCAGCGGCATCGGCGGCACCGGACCCGAGGCGTTGCCGAAGCTCACCATCAGGCCGAAGGGC
>JAIYAG010000621.1 GCA_027489195.1 Burkholderiales bacterium
GCCGGCCAGCGGCGGTCCCCGTCGGCGCACCGACTGACAGCAGGGCGCACGTACAATCGGTCGGACACCTTGCGGAGTCCGACCATCGCCCGCCCGATATCGCTGTTCCTGGACGTCGACGGCACCCTGCTCGACTACGCGTCGCACCCCGACGCGGTGTGGGTCGGCCCGACGCTGGTCGAGCTGCTGGCTGACCTGCACCGGGCCAGCGGCGGCTCGCTCGCCCTGGTGAGCGGACGCTCGATCGACTCGCTCGATCGCCTGTTCTCGCCCTTTCGCGGCGTCGCCGTCGGCCTGCACGGGCTCGAGGTCCGCCGGGACCCCGACGAGCCCCCCGGACGCCTGCCCGCCGACCCGGTGCCCGCCCCGCTTCGCGAGGCGATCGAAGGCATCGCGGCCCGGCACGCGGCGACCCTGGTCGAGGACAAGGGCGCGGCGATCGCGGTCCACCACCATCTGCCGGCACCCGCGATGCAGGCGCTGCGCCAGGCGCTGCGCGAGGCCTGCGAGCGGCTCGCGCCGCGCTGGACCGTGATGCGCGGACGCCGCGTGCTCGAGGTCAAGCCCGCCGATGCGACCAAGGCGCTCGGGGTCGACACGCTGATGACCGAAGCCCCCTTCCTCGGCAGCATGCCGATCGCCTTCGGCGACGACGTCACCGACCTCGACATGTTCGAGGCGATCCGGCGGCACCAGGGCACCTCGGTCGCGGTGGGGCTGCGGATCGCCGGCAGCGGCGACCTGCAGCTCGACACCCCCGACGAGAGCCTCGCGCTGCTGCGCGAGCTGCGCGACGCGCTCGAGGCCGGCGCCGATTCGCTGCGGATCGGCGAAGTGCTGAGGGCGCGCACCCATGCCTGAGGCCGTGCCGCGCGAGGACCGTGCCGACCACGTCATCCTGGTCGGCGACGTCGGCGGCACCTACGCCCGCTTCGCGCTCGCCCGCAACGGCCGCCTGCTCGACACCCCGCAGCGCGCCGAGCGCGCGGCCTTCGCAGACCTCGCCACCGCGTGCCGCGCGCACCTCTCCGAGCACGGCGGCGGGCTGCGCATCGACGGGGCCGCCATCGCCGCGGCCGGCCGCGTGCAGGGCGGCCGCATCGCGATGACCAACGCCGACTGGTCGGTGGACCCGGCCACGCTCGCCGCCGAACTCGGCCTGCGCGAGCGCCGTGTCCAGGTGCTCAACGACTTCGGCGCCCTCGCCTGGTCGCTGCCCTCGCTGGCCGCCGACGAGCTGCTGCCGGTGCCCGGCGGCGGCGCGGCCCGCGCCGGGCGCGGCGCGCCGCCCGCCGACCCGTCCGGGCATCGCGTGGTGCTCGGTCCGGGCAGCGGGCTCGGCGTGGCCGCGCTGCTGCGCACCGCCCAGGGCTGGCAGCCGCTCGCGACCGAGGGCGGCCATGCGAGCGCGGCGCCCGAGACCGCGCTCGAGCACGCCGCGGTCGCGCTCGCAGCGGCCCGCTTCGGGCGCACCTCATGGGAGCGGCTGCTCTCCGGCCCCGGCCTGGCGCTGCTGCACGAGGCCGCCTGCCTGCAGGCCGGCGCCGCCGCCCCCGCCGGCGGCGCCGCCGCGACGCTCGAAGGCTGCACGCGCGGCGACGAGCCCGCGCTGCGCGCGGCGCGGTGCTTCGTCGAGCTGCTCGGCGCCTTCGCCGGCGACCTCGCGCTGCTGTTCGACGCGACCGGCGGCGTCGTGATCGGCGGAGGCATCGTGCCGCGGATCGCGGCGGTGCTGCCGCTCGACGGACTGCGCACGCGCTTCGAGGCGAAGGGCCGCTTCTCGGGCTGGCTGGAGACCGTGCCCGTCGGCGTCCTCGCCTCGCCGTTCGCCGCGCTGCGCGGCGCCGCCGTCGCCTACCGCGGCTGAGGCGCGCGAGCGCACGGCCATCGTTCCACCGTTCCTCCGTTCCACACCCCCACAGGCGCCGATGACACCGACCGAATCGACTCCGCCGCGCCACGGCTCCTCGCTCGAACTCGGCCTGATCGGCAACTCGCGCACCGGCGCGCTGGTCGACGCACAGGGCGGCGTCGTCTGGTGGTGCCATCCGAGGCTCGACGGCGACCCGGTCTGCAGCGCACTGCTGTCCGGCGAGGCCCGGCCCGGGCACGGCTACTTCGACGTGCGCCTGGAGCGCCAGGTCTCGACCGAGCAGCGCTACCTGACCAACACCCCCATCCTGTGCACGACCCTCGTCGATGCCGACGGCAGCACGGTCGAGGTCCTCGACTTCGCGCCGCGCTTCTACCAGTTCGGACGGATGTTCAACCCGTCGATGCTGGTGCGCATCGTGACGCGCGTCTCCGGGCGCCCGCGGGTGATCGTGCGCGCGCGCCTGGGCGCCGGCTACGGCGAGCGGCTCGCCGAGCGCATCGTCGGCACCCACCACATCCGGTTCCTGCAGCGCGACGGCGCGATCCGGCTGACGACCGACGTGCCGATCACCCAGGTCGTCGAGGAGCGCGCGTTCTTCGTGAACCGATCGGTGACGCTGCTGTTCGGCAACGACGAGACGCTGGGCGGCGCGCCCGCCGAGGTCGGCCGCAGCTTCCTCGAGGAGACCCGCGGCTACTGGCTGCGCTGGGTGCGCAACCTGGCGGTGCCCTTCGAATGGCAGGAGGTGGTGATCCGCGCGGCGATCACGCTCAAGCTCAACGCCTTCGACGACTCGGGGGCGATCGTCGCGGCGGTGACGACCTCGATCCCCGAGGCGCCGGCGAGCGGGCGCAACTGGGACTACCGCTACTGCTGGCTGCGCGACGCCTACTTCGTCGTCAACGTGCTGAACCGGCTCGGCGCGACCGGCACCATGCAGCGCTACCTGAACTACATCCTCAACGTGGTCGCCGACGCCGGCAGCGGCGCGCTCCAGCCGGTCTACGGCATCAGCGGCCAGGCCGCCCTCGACGAGTCGGTCGCCAGCGCCCTGCCCGGCTACCGCGGCATGGGTCCGGTGCGCGTCGGCAACGCGGCCTACTTCCAGGTCCAGCACGACGTCTACGGCGAGGCAGTGCTCGCCGGCGCCCACGCCTTCTTCGACCAGCGCCTCGAGCACACCGCCGACGCGCGGATCTTCACCGAGCTGGAGAAGCTCGGCGAGCGCGCGGTCGCGCATTACCAGGATCCGGACGCGGGCCTCTGGGAGCTGCGCGGCAGCAAGCGCATCCACACCTTCTCGAGCCTGATGTGCTGGGCCGCCTGCGACCGGCTCGCGCGGATCGCGGCCCAGCTCGGCCTCGCCGAGCGCCGCGCGTACTGGAGCGGCCACGCGACGCGCATCCACGCGACGATCTGCGAGCGCGCGTGGAACCCGCAGCTGCAGGCCTTCGTCTCGACCTTCGGCGGGGAGCGCCTCGACGCGAGCCTGCTGCTGCTCGCCGAGCTGCAGTTCCTGCCGGCCACCGACCCGCGCTTCGCGTCGACGGTGCGCGCCATCGAGCAGCGGCTGCGGCGCGGCGACTTCCTGCTGCGCTACGACGAGGAGGACGACTTCGGCTATCCGGAGACCGCCTTCCTCGTGTGCACGCAGTGGTGGGTGCTGGCGCTCGCCGCGCTGGGCGAGACCGACCGGGCCCGCGCGATCTTCGAGAAGCTGCTGGCGATCCGCAGTCCGCTCGGCCTGCTGTCGGAGGACGTCGATCCCGCCACCGGCGAGCTCTGGGGCAACTATCCGCAGACGTACACGATGGTCGGCCTGATCCAGTGCGCGATGCGGCTGTCGCGGCCCTGGGAAGACGCCTACTGAGCGCCGCGGCGCACCGCGGTGTGAGAGCGCGGCTCGCCGCCGAGCGCGGCGCGCAGCCACTCGACCGCGACCTCGGCTCGGGCCTCGCCGCACATGAACGCATCGACCGCGGCGAGCCCGACCTCGGGCCAGGTGTGGATCGACAGGTGCGACTCGGCCAGCAGCAGCACGCCGGTCACGCCGCCCTCGCCGCCGAACCGGTGGAAATGGGCGGCGAGCACGCGGGCCTGCGCCGCGGCGGCGGCCTCGTGCATCAGCGCCTCGATGCGCACGACGTCGCGCAGCACCGCGGCCTCGATGCCCCAGAGGTCGACCAGCACGTGGGTCGCATGCGGACCGCTACTTGTGCCCGCTGCCGCCACCGCCACCGCCCCCCCAGCTGCCGCCGCCGCTGCGGTAGCCCGTGCCGCCGACCCGCGTCGAGTCGCCGTCCGAATAGATGACCACCGTGTACGTGCCGATCACGATGCAGGCGTAGATCACGTAGAGGACGCGCCACATCGGATCAGTCGTCCTCGTCGCGCAGCACGCGCAGCGGCGCCCACAGCGCGATCGCCGCGATCACGGCCGGCACGAAGAAGTCGTCGTCGTCGTCGCCGAACAGCCAGGCCGGCAGCGTCAGCACCGCCAGCACGATCGAGAAGATCACCGCGAGGTCGCGCACGCCGCGCTTGCCACCGTCGGGCACGAAGGGCGACAGCGTCGGCTTGGGCGACTCCGGCGCGTCGGCCTTGCCGAACGCCTTCGAGAGCGCGCCGGCGTCGGCCTCGGTCGCGAGCGACCAGGTCGCCTCGGTGTCGGTGCGCTCCTGGGTCAGTGTGCGCCGGCCGGCCCCGACGGCACCGCGGACGAACTCGACCACGTGGGCGCGGTCGTCCACCTTGGGGCGCCAGTTGAAGCTGCCCGCCACCCAGGTGGTGATCGAGTCGTAGGCGTCCGCGCGGGTGTACGCCTCGCCGCGCAGCGTGGCGCGCTCGCCCACCACCGCCGGCATCTCGTTGAGCACCTCCACCCACTGGAAGCGGCCCGATGCATGGACGATCCACCGGAAGCCGCCCTTGGGCGAGTACAGCAGGTACTCGGTCCATTCCTGCGGATCCTCGGCCGCGCGCCGGGCGAGGATGCCGATGACGGTCCACCGGTCGCCGTCGCGCTCGCAGGCATCGCCGAGCGCGAGCCAGGTCGGCCGCTCGGCACGGTCGGCGCGCTCGACCTCGACGACCAGGCCCTCGGCGCGGCCGGAGAGTTCGCTCTTGCACTGGCGGCAGGTGACGTTCGCGGCCAGCTTCGGCACGAAGCGCACCGCTGCGCCGCAGGACGGGCAGGCGAGGTTCTGCAGGCCC
>JAIYAG010000349.1 GCA_027489195.1 Burkholderiales bacterium
CACGGGCAACGGCACGGGCACGGGCACGGGCACGGGCACGGGCAACGGCACGGGCACGGGCACGGGCACGGGCAACGGCACGGGCAACGGCACGGGCAACGGCACGGGCAACGGCAACGGCAACGGCAACGAGAACCCGCCACCCGGAAATGGCAACGGAAATGGCACCGGCACAGAGACGCCGCCGCCCGGCCCCGCCCCGACCGCCGACACTGCCCCCACCGGCACGCCCTCGAATGCCGACGCGAATCCGGGCGGTGGCACCCCCCGCAACGGCACGGTAGCGGCCATTCAGCCGGGCACCTCCAGCGGAGGGACCAACCCCGCGACGCCGGCACCCGCCACGCCGGCGCCCGTGGCGTCGACGCCGACGCGCGGCAGTCCCTACGTCGAGGACACGGTGCAGGTGACCGGCCAGATCACCGCGGGCACGAGGCTGGCGGCCATCAAGATGCTCGACACCGCCGGCCGGCCGTTCACCGTCGATGCCCGCAAGGCGCGCGTCGTGAACGGGAACAAGGGCGACCTGGACCGGGGCCGGATCATCCGGGTGGACGGCGTCCGGTCCACGGTCATCGAGGCCTCGACGATCCGGATCCTGCGCTGAGCGCAGGCCGGCCACCGGCCTGCGTCAGTCGCCCGGCGTCTGCGCCTCGCGCACGATCGCCGGCGGACGTCCCGCGAACTGCGCGAGCGCCACGCCCGCCAGCGTGACCACCGCACCCGCCACCTTCACCGCGGTGAAGCGCTCGTCGGTGATCACCCAGGCGACCGCACCCGCGACGGGCGGCATCAGGTACATCAGCGGCGCGGTCCGGCCGACGCCGCGGATCGCGTTGACCCAGCCCCAGACCAGCCAGCCGACGAAGGCCGACACGATCGTCGACCACGCGAGCCCCGTCCAGAGCAGGGGCGACATCGCGGACCAGTCGACCCGCAGCGCGAAGGGCAGCGACACGATCAGCACCAGCGGGGTCGCCGCCAGCAGCGCGTAGGTCATGACCACGATGCCGCCGTGACGCTCGATCAGCGGCTTGGCGGCGACCGTGTAGTACGAGAACAGGCTGGCTGCCACCAGCAGGAACAGGTCGCCGCCGGATGCCGCCCAGCTTCCGGCCAGCAGCTTGTCGGACAGGAAGACGAGGACGCCGCCCAGCGCGATCGCGACGCCGCCGAGCTGGGCGCCGCCCAGCCGCTCGACCCCCAGCCAGCGCAGGATCAGCAGCGTGTAGATCGGGCCGCAGGCGAGGATCAGCGAGCTGGAGAACGCGGTCGACCAGTGGATGCCGACGGTGACCATGCCGACGTGCACGAAATGGCCCCAGAAGCCGAGCTTGGCCAGCTGGATCAGGTCGGCGCGCGGCACGCGCGGCACGCGGCCCCGGAAGCGCCAGGCGAGCAGTGCGATCGCGCAGGCGGGCATGATCAGGTAACGCACGAACAGGAATCCACCGGGCGTCGCTGCGGCGAACACCGCCTTCTGGATCGAGAAGTTGGCGCCCCAGACGACGATGGTCCCGAGCGCCGCCCAGAATGCGTAGCGCTGCAGCTTCGCCGCGCGGTCGGCAGCGGCCGAGGCGATCGGCGCGGCGGCGCTCATCGCGCCTCTCCGGGGCCGGGCAGGGCCCGCACCAGCTTGGCGAGCAGCACGGTCAGCTCGCGGGCCTCCGCGCCCGACAGCGGCGACAGCAGCTCGCGCTGGACGGCAGCGACCCGCGGCTCGAGCTGGGCGAGCACCTCGAGACCGGCCGGCGTCGCACGCAGCCGCCAGGTGCGCCGGTCGTTCGCATCGGCGCTGCGCGCCACCAGCCCCTTGCCCTCCAGCCGGTCTAGCACGGTGCCGACGGTCGCCTTGTCGCAGGCGATGGCACGGCCGATGGTGGACTGATCGCTGTCGGGCCAGGCGCCGATCGCGTGCAGGGCCGCGTACTGGACCGGCGTCAGGTCGACGCCGGCGGCGTGCGCGGCATACAGCGCGACGCCGTGCTGGTGCAGGCGACGGATCAGGTGGCCGGGCATGTCGTGCAGCGGCATGGGCCGCGAGGCCGCCGGATCGCGCGTCGTCGCGCCGCCGGCCGCCGCACGCGATGCCGACGCGCGCGGGGACGGCGTGGTCATGGGGCTGTGAAAGTCCGTGAACGAATCGTCAGTGTACCTACTTTCCGCTCACGGCCGGTCCGGTGCGCGCCCCGTGTGGCGGTCGGGCGCCGCCGCGCGGCGGCAGCGCTGGCAGAGACCGCAGACGGGTTCCGTGCGCACTGCGTCACGCCGGCGGACTTGAAAAGCGCGGCCCGCGCCCGCATAATTAGCACTCGCAAGCGGTGAGTGCTAGCAACACGAGTCCTGATCCCGGTCTCGCGTGCGCCTCCCGCTTCGATCCGGCGGCCCTCCCGGGCCATCGCTCAATCCCGAACAGACCAAGACATCTCAGGAGCCAAGATCGATGAAGCTGCGTCCTTTGCACGATCGCGTGATCATCAAACGCCTGGACAACGAGCGTAAGACCTCGTCGGGCATCGTGATTCCCGACAACGCCGCCGAGAAGCCTGACCAGGGCGAAGTCCTGGCCGTGGGCCTGGGCAAGGTCGGCGACGACGGCAAGGTTCGTCCGCTGGGCGTCAAGGTCGGCGACAAGGTCCTCTTCGGCAAGTACTCGGGCCAGTCCGTGAAGGTCGAGGGCGACGAGCTGCTGGTGATGCGCGAGGAAGACATCATGGCCGTGGTCGAGTGACCTCGGTCACGACCCGCGCCCGGCAACCGAACATCCAGATCTAGATCCAGGAGTCATCAGACATGGCAGCAAAGCAGGTTTATTTTCACGACGACGCGCGTTCGAAGATGGTCGAGGGTGTGAACATCCTGGCCAACGCGGTCAAGGTCACGCTGGGCCCGAAGGGCCGCAACGTGGTGCTCGAGCGCTCGTTCGGCGCGCCCACCGTCACCAAGGACGGTGTGTCGGTCGCCAAGGAGATCGAGCTCAAGGACAAGTTCCAGAACATGGGCGCCCAGATGGTCAAGGAAGTCGCTTCCAAGACCTCGGACAACGCGGGTGACGGCACCACCACCGCCACCGTGCTCGCCCAGGCGATCGTCCGCGAAGGCATGAAGTTCGTTGCCGCGGGCATGAACCCGATGGACCTCAAGCGCGGCATCGACAAGGCGGTCA
>JAIYAG010000334.1 GCA_027489195.1 Burkholderiales bacterium
CTCGGCGCCGATGCCGTGCGACAGCGCCATCGGCAGCAGGCCGAGCATCGCCAGCAGCGCGGTCATCATCACCGTGCGCAGCCGCACCAGCGCGCCCTCGCGCACGGCCGCGCGGATCGCGTCGAAGTCGGTCAGGCCCGCGGCGCGCGCATTGAAGTCCGACACCATCACCACGCCGTTGAGCACCGCCTGCCCGAACAGCGCGATGAAGCCGATGGCCGCCGACACCGACAGCGGGATGCCGGTGAGCCAGAGCGCGACGATGCCGCCGATCATCGCCAGCGGGATGTTCGCGATGATCAGCGCCGCGCTCGCCAGCGAGCCGAAGGCGTCGAACAGCAGCAGGAAGATCAGCAGGATCGACAGCGGCACCACCCACGACAGCCGTGCCATCGCCCGCTGCTGGTTCTCGAACTCGCCCGACCAGGCGATGGTGTAGCCCAGCGGCAGCTTGATGTCGGCGTCGACCAGCTTCTGCATGTCGGCCACCACGCTGCCCATGTCTCGGTCCCGGATGAACACGCCGATGGCCGCGACCCGCTGGCCGTTCTCGCGCGAGATGTTCATCGCGCCCTCGGTCATCTTGAAGGTGACGAGCTGCGACAGCGGAATCGGCGCGCCGCTGGCGCTGCCGACGAGTACGTCCGGCAGCTTGGGCAGGTCGCGCTGCTCGGGGCGCAGCCGCACCACCACCGAGAAGTGCCGCTCCCCCTCCCACAGCTCGGTGGTCGCCTTGCCGGCGAGCGCCGACTCGACGACCTCCTGCAGGTCGGCCACGTTGACGCCGTAGCGGGCCGCGGTCGCGCGGTCGATGTCGATGCGGAACTGCGGCAGCCGGCCGTCGCGGTCGACGAAGCTGCGGGTCACGCCCGCCACGCCCGAGATGCGCGCGCGGATCTGCCGCGCGATGTCCTTGATCGTGTCGAAGTCGTCGCCCTGGACCTTGATGACGATCTGGCCGTCGATCTGCGAGATGCTCTCGAGCACGTTGTCGCGGATCGGCTGCGAGAAGCTCGGCTCCAGCCCGGGGAGCACGCCGATCGCGACGTCCATCTCGTGGATCAGCGCGGCCTTGGTCCGGCCCGCCCGCCACTGGTCCTCGGGCTTCATCTCCACGAAGAACTCGGCGCTGTTGAAGATCTTGGGGTCGGTGCCGTCGTCGGGCCGGCCGACCTTGGAGATCACCGAGCTCACCTCGGGCACGCTCTTGAGCGCCTGGCGCACCGCGCGCGCGGCCTTCTGCGCCTCTTCGGGCGACACCGAGGGCGCGAGCGTCACGTTGACCCAGATCGAGCCCTCGTTGAGCTCGGGCAGGAACTCGCTGCCGAGCTGCGTGGCCACCAGCCCCGCGCCGACCAATGCCGCGACCGCGATGCCCACGACCGCGGCGCGGGCCTGCAGCGTCCAGTCGAGCAGGCGCGCGTAGCCGCGCTTGGCGAGGCGCACCACCGCGTTGTCCTCGTGCGGCACGCGGCGCAGGAACCAGGCGCAGGCCAGCGGCACGACGGTGAGCGACAGGATCAGCGAGCCGACCAGCGCCGAGCTCACCGTCCAGGCCATCGGCGAGAAGATGCGGCCTTCGTGGCGCTGCAGCGTGAAGATCGGCACGTGCGCGACGATGATGATCAGCATCGAGAAGACCGTCGGGCGGCCGACCTCGACGGCCGCGGCCAGCACCGCGTCGCGGCGCCTGGACGGGTCGTGGATCTCTTCGTCGGAGAGCTGGCCGAGCCGTCTGAAGATGTTCTCGACGACGATCACCGCGCCGTCGACGATGATGCCGAAGTCCATCGCGCCCAGCGACAGCAGGTTCGCGGGAATGCCGACGAAGGTCAGGCCGAGGAAGGTCGCCAGCAGCGACAGCGGGATCACCGCGGCGACGATCAGCGCGGCGCGCACGTTGGTGAGGAACAGCACCAGCACCGCGCACACCAGGATGGCGCCCTCGACCAGGTTGCCGAACACCGTGTGCAGCGTCTTGCCGATCAGCCACGACCGGTCGTAGTACGGCACGATCTCCACGCCCTTCGGCAGGTGCGCGCGGTTGATCTCGGCGATCTTCGCCTTGATGCCGTCGAGCACCCGCGACGGGTTCTCGCCCTTTCGCATCACGACGATGCCGTTGACGATGTCGTCGTCGTCGCGGCCCTCGAGCGTCTGGCCGACCAGGCCCTGCGCCGGCGCGCCGCCGACGCGGATCTCGGCGACGTCCTTGACGAGCACCGGCACGCCCTTGCTGACCGACACCATCACGTTGCCGATGTCGGCGGAGCTGCGCAGCTCGCCGATCGAGCGGATCAGGTACTGCTGGTTGCCGTGCGAGACCGCGCCGCCGCCGGCGTTGGCGTTGGCGCGCTGCAGCGCGGCGAACAGCTGGCCGAGCGACAGCCCGTGGTCGCGCAGCCGCGCCATGTCGGGGTTGACCTCGTACTGCTTGATCGTGCCGCCCATGGTCACCAGGTCGGCGACGCCGGGCACCTTGCGCAGCTGCTTCTCGACGACCCAGTCCTGCATCGTCCGGAGCTGCTGCGGCGTGTAGCCGTCGCCGCGCAGCCGGAAGCGGAAGATCTCGCCGATCGCGGTCTGCGGCGGCTGGATGCGCACCTCGACGTTCTCTGGGAGCCCCAGGTTCTGCAGCCGCTCGTTGACCCGCTGGCGCGCGAGCTGGTCGGACGGCTTGTCGTTGAAGGTGACGACGGTGAACGACAGGCCGAACTGGGTGTGCGAGAACAGTCGGACCGAATCGGGCAGGCCGGAGAGCGCGACCTCGATCGGCAGCGTCACCTGCCGCTCGACCTCCTCGGCGGCGCGCCCGGAATGCAGCGCGATCACCGTCACCTGCGTGTCCGAGACGTCGGGGAAGGCCTCGATCGCGAGGTTGTTGAAGGCGACCACGCCGCCGCCGATGAACACGATGAGCGCCAGCACCACCAGCAGCGGCTGGTGCAGCGCGAAATGGACGATGCGACCGATCATTTCGCGGTCCCGGTCCCGGTCCCGGTCCCGGTCCCGGACTTGGACTTGGACTGCGCGTCACGGGCCTGGGCCTGCGCCGCCCTGGGCGTGAGGCCGCGCGCGAGGATCTGCTGCAGGTACAGGTTGCCCTCGACCACCACCCGCTGGCCGGGCGCCAGCCCGGTCACGCCGACGCGCCCGGGCAGCTCGCGCACGACCTGCACCTCGACGCGCGTGAAGCCGCCGTCGGCATCGGCCACGAAGACCTGCTGACGGCCGTCGACCAGCAGCACCGCCGACACCGGCAGGTGCTCGATCGGCTCGTCGGTCTTGCCCTCGGGCAGCGGGAAGCTCGCGCTGACGAACATCTCGCCCTTGAGCAGGCGCTCGGGGTTCGAGACCGTCGCACGCAGCCGGAAGGTGCGCGAGGTCGCGTCGATCGCGTCCTCCTTGCGGACCAGCTTCGCGTCGAACTCGCGGGCGCCCCAGGCGCCGCTGCGCAGCTTGATCGCCGTGCCCAGCGGCAGCGGCGCGAGCACCGGCAGCGCGCTCTCGGGTGCATCGAGCCAGGCCCACAGCTGCGCCGGATCGGTGACGACGTACAGCGCCCGGTCGCCCTGCTCGGCACGCAGTTCCTGGCCGGGGTTGATGCTGCGCTCGACCACGACGCCGGCGATCGGCGAGCGCAGCGTGAAGTTGGGGCCGGCGCCGGCGCCGAGCTGCGTGAGCCGCGCCTGCGCGCGCTGGCGCTCGATCGATGCGCGGGCGAGGCCGGCCTCGGCCTCGCGCAGGTCCTTGGTCGGCACCAGGCCGGCGTCCGCGAGCTCCTTGACGCGCGCCATCGTGTCCTTGGCGAGCTGCTCCTCGGCCTCGGCGCGGCGCGCCTCGGCCGTCGCGGTGCCGAACTCGGGCGAGGCCAGCTCGGCCAGCGCCTGGCCGGCCCGCACGGTGTCGCCGACCTGCACCAGCGGTCGGATGACCCGGCCGGCGAAGGGCGAGAACACGCGCACGGTGCGGTCCTCGTCCCAGGCCAGGCGCCCGGGCAGGGTCAGTGTCGTGGTGCCCGAATCCTGGACCGTCTCGGTGCGCAGCCCCTCGACGCGACCCGGGAAGCGGATCGTCGTGCCGCTGACCGAGGGGCCGGGGTCGGGTGCGGGCGGCGGCGGCTCGGCGGTGCAGCCGACGAGCACCGCGCCCACGAGCAGCGCGGCCAGGCCGGCTCTGGCGCGGCGCGGCAGCTGCAGGGCGGGCAGGACGGGCAGGGCGCGGGAAGCGTCGCGCAGCGGGCGCGAGGAGGCGGTCTGGATCATCGTGGTGCTCAAGGCGTCGTGGGGCGCAGCTGCAGCGACTCGCCGAACACGGGGTCGGCGGCGGCGGCGGCGGTCAGCATCTCGGCGCGCGCGGCGGCATCGGCGCGGTCGTGGTCGAGGCGGGCGTCGAGGGCCTCGCGCTGCAGCGCGCGCAGCTGGCGCAGCGCATCGAGCAGCTCGAGGACGGTCCCGGCGCCTTTCCGGTAGGCCAGGTCGGCGTTGGCCGCGACCCGCTCGGCGAGCGGCAGCGCGTCGCGCTCGATCGCCCGGCGCCGTGCGCCCGCCGCAGCCTGCGCGTCGAGCAGGCGCTGCTGGTCGGCGCGGGCCTGCTGCTCGATGCGCACCCGGCTCTCGAGGGCGGTGTCGCGGTCGGCCTCGGCGCGTGCGATCTCGCCCTCGAAGCGGTGGTTGACGAAGAGCGGCACCGACACGAAGGCGCCGAGCAGCCAGCCGCCGCCGGCGGGCGGCGCATAGCGCTCGACCTGCACGCCGATGCTCACGTCGCGGGTCCGCAGGCTGGTGGCGAGGCGGCTCTGCGCGTCCGCGGCGGCCTGCTGCGCGCGCGCGGCGAGCAGGTCGGGGCGCTCGGCCTCGCCGGGGGCGAGCCGCGCCGCGCCCGACACGTCGGCGGCGGGCCAGGGCTCGACGGCCTGCAGCATCGGTGCCGACGGCTCCATCGCGAGCAGCGCGGCGATCACGTTGCGCGCGCGGGCGAGCTCGCCCTCGCCGACCACGCGCTCGGCCTCGGCGCGCTGCA
>JAIYAG010000536.1 GCA_027489195.1 Burkholderiales bacterium
GCCTGGCCGAGCGCCTCGTCGAGCACCTCGAGCCGGCCTGAGGCCTGAAGCGGGGCGGCGCAGGCTGCCCCGCTTCAGGATGTCCGATCGCAGCGCCGCGACACGGTCCGGAAGCGTTCGGCACGGCCGCCACACCCTTGCCTGAGCGCGGAACCGCCCATCGGCACGGTCGCGCCTGCCATCCGTAGTGCCTAAGTCTCGGGAGGGTGCGCGTCGAAGATGAGCCAATACCTCGACTTCGATGGCCCTTCTCCCCATGCACGCACTCGAAGCCGGTCAACTGAACCGGCTCCTTCGCGACCTCGAGCTCACTGCACCGGTGGCGATCCGGCGTGCCGCGCCGCAGGCAGAGCAGCACCTGTGGCTGCTGATCCGCCTGCGCGAGACGGACGTCGGCACCGATGCGACCTTCCAGCAGCGCCTGGCCCGTCACATCGGGCTGCGGGGCAAGCTCAGGGCGCGCAAGCAGTCGCTCTTCGATGTGCTGCAGGACATCAAGTCGCTCGAGCAGCCGGCCTTCGAAGACGTGCTGCTTCGCGTGAGCGAACTGACCGGGCAGATCGAGAAATCCGTGGCGTCCTCGCTGCTGTCGCTGCTCGACCCCGAGCAGCCGTCGATCGACCGCGACCTGCGTGAGCTGCTGCCGCGCTACGGCTTCCCGGTGCTGGCCGAGGCGCCGATGTTCGACGAGTGCGTGGCCTGGCACCGCAGGCTGAGCGGGCTGTTCGAGCAGGTGACCGCCTCGACGCGTTGGGCGTCGATCTCGGGGCGTCTGGACAGCGGCCTGCCGACCGCGACCGGTGCGGTGCTGACCGAGGTTCGAAAGCTGAACCTGCACCTGAGCCATTCGCGGCGCGTGGTCGCGCTGATGCCCACGCTCGAGCCTGTGAACCGGATCGTCCGGCGTCTGCCGGCGGCGGTCGCGGTGGCCGCGGAGCCGACCGGCATCCGCGCCAGCGGCCGACTGCACCTGTGCCGTTGAGCGCAGGCCCCGCTCGGGCCGCCTGAGCCCGGCGCCGTCGAGGCGTCGGACACCCGCTGCAGCCGGCGCCGGTCAGGCGTCGGTCACGGTCCCCAGCAGCAGGTACTCCATCAGGGCCTTCTGCACGTGAAGCCGGTTCTCGGCCTCGTCCCAGACCACCGACTGCGGACCGTCCATCACCTCGGCGGACACTTCCTCGCCGCGGTGGGCCGGCAGGCAGTGCATGAAGACCGCGTCCGGCCGCGCCTGACGCATCATGTCCGAATCGACCTGCCAGTCCGCGAAGGCCGTCAGCCGGTCGCGGCTCTCGTCCTCGAAGCCCATGCTCGTCCAGACGTCGGTGCTGACCAGGTCGGCCCCGGCACAGGCGAGCATCGGGTCGTCGAAGCACTCCAGGTGCGCGGCGTCGCGCGGCGACACCCGTGACGGGTCGATGCGGTAGCCGGGGGGCGTCGAGATGCGGATCCGGAAGTCCAGCAGCCCGGCGGCCTGGATCCAGGTGTAGGCCATGTTGTTCGCATCGCCGATCCAGGCGACCGTGCGGCCTGCGATCGGTCCGCGCTGCTCGATGAACGTGTACACGTCCGCCAGCACCTGGCAGGGGTGGTACTCGTTCGTCAGCCCGTTGATCACCGGCACCCGGGAGTGGGCGGCGAAGCGCTCGACGATCGACTGCTCGTAGGTCCGGATCATCACCAGATCGCACATCCGCGACATCACCTGCGCGGCATCCTCGACCGGCTCGCCGCGCCCGAGCTGCGAGTCGCGGGTGTTCAGGTAGACGCCGGCGCCGCCGAGCTGGTGGATGCCGGCCTCGAAGGACAGCCGGGTGCGAGTCGACTGCTTCTCGAAGATCATCACCAGCGTGCGGTCGGCCAGCGGGTGATAGGGCTGGTAGCGCTTGAACCGGTCCTTGATCACGCGGGTGCGCGCGAACAGGTGCTCGATCTCGGCGCGCTCGAAGTCGACGAACTGCAGGAAGTGCCGGATGGGGAGGGTGCTCATCATGGTCTGCCCGTCAGGTCGGACCGACCGGGCGCGACGCGACGTCGCGCAGGATCGGGGCCAGCGTGGCGACCGCGAGCTCGGCCTGCTCGCGCGAGAGGATCAGCGGTGGCAGCAGCCGAACGACGCTGTCGGCGGTGACGTTGAGCACGAGGCCCGCTTTCAGCGCGAGGCCCACGACCTCGCCGCAGGGGCGGTCGAGCTCGATGCCGATCATCAGGCCGGTGCCGCGCACCTCGCGCACGCCGGGCACGCCGGCGAGCTCGCGGCGCATGCCGCCCATGAGGACCTCGCCCATCGCCGTCGCATGATCGAGCAGCCCGTCCTCCTCCATCACGTCGATGGTGACCAGGCCGGCCCGCATCGCGAGGGGGTTCCCGCCGAAGGTCGTGCCGTGGTTGCCTGGCTTGAACACCTCGGCCGCGGCGCCGTGAGCGACCACCGCGCCCACCGGGATGCCGGAGGAGACGCCCTTGGCCAGCGGCATCACGTCCGGACGGATGCCGGCCCACTGGTGGGCGAACCACTTGCCGGTGCGGCCGGTGCCGCATTGCACCTCGTCGACCATCATCAGCCAGCCGCGGGCGTCGCACAGCGCCCTGACCTGGCGCAGGTAGTCGGTCCGGGCGGGCTGGATGCCGCCTTCGCCCTGGATCGCCTCGAGGAACACCGCGACGACGTTCGGGCGTTCGACGGCGATGCGGTTCAGCGCATCGATGTCGTTGAGCGGCACGCGCACGAAGCCGGGGACCAGCGGCTCGAAGCCCTTCTGCACCTTGTCGTTGCCCGTCGCCGACAGCGTCGCCAGCGAGCGGCCATGGAACGCCTTCTCGTAGACCACGATCTCGGGCAGGTCGATGCCGCGGTCGTGGCCGTACTTGCGGGCGATCTTGATCGCCGCCTCGTTGGCCTCGAGCCCGGAATTGCAGAAGAAGACGTTGGTCATCCCCGACAGGTCGACCAGCCGCTGGGCGAGCTGGCGACGCAGCGGGATCTCGAACAGGTTCGAGGTGTGGATGATCTTGGAGGCCTGATCGGCGATCGCCGCGACCAGCCGCGGGTGGTTGTGCCCGAGGGTGTTGACCGCGATCCCGGCAAGGAGGTCGAGGTAGCGCCGGCCGTCGGTATCGTAGAGCCACGCACCGTCGCCTCGGTCGAACGCGACCGGCTGGGGGGCGTAGGTCGGCATCACGGGGCTGGCGGCGGTCATCGCGGTTCCTTCGCGGCAGGGCATCGGGCCTAAGGGGCTGAATTCTAGGGGATTTCCGGCCATCCGGCGAATCGGCGGCCGGTTGCAGCCGCCGTGCCGCCGCTGTGCCGTTATACTTTCGCTTTGTATTCCGAACCGGCGCTCCGCCCGGCCGATGTCGTCCGACACCCCGTCCCCGA
>JAIYAG010000443.1 GCA_027489195.1 Burkholderiales bacterium
CGCCCGGCCGCGCCGCAGGAGGACTACGGGTACCGCGGGCCCGGCCTCGCGGGCGCGCTACGATGCCGACGATGGACCCGATTCCCGCCCTGCGCTTCGACAACACTTACGCCCGCGAGCTCGAGGGCTTCTCCGTGCCCTGGAAGCCGGCGCTCGCTCCGGCGCCGGCGCTGCTGTTCCTGAACCGCCCGCTGGCGCTCGAGCTCGGCCTCGAACCGGCCGCGCTCGACGGCGCGGCCGGTGCCGCGCTGTTCGCGGGCAACGCCGTGCCCGACGGCGCCGAGCCGGTCGCGCAGGCCTACGCCGGCCACCAGTTCGGCGGCTTCTCGCCCCAGCTCGGCGACGGTCGCGCGCTGCTGCTCGGCGAGGTGCTCGATGCCGCGGGGCGCCGGCGCGACATCGCGTTCAAGGGATCGGGCCGCACGCCGTTCTCGCGCGGCGGCGACGGCCGCGCCGCGGTCGGCCCGATGCTGCGCGAGGTGCTCATCGGCGAGGCGATGCACGCCCTCGGCATCCCCACCACCCGCGCGCTCGCGGTGGCGGCCACCGGCGAGCCGGTGATGCGCGAGGCGGGCCTGCTGCCCGGCGCGGTGCTGACCCGTGTGGCCGCCAGCCACATCCGTGTCGGCACCTTCCAGTTCTTCGCCGCACGCGGCGACGAGGCGCGGGTGCGCGCGCTCGCCGACTACACGATCGCGCGCCACGATCCCGAACTCGTCGGCACGCCGGATCGCTATGCGGGCCTGCTGCGCGCGGTCGCGCGACGCCAGGCGCGGCTGATCGCGCAGTGGATGAACGTCGGCTTCATCCACGGCGTGATGAACACCGACAACATGACGCTCTCGGGCGAGACGATCGACTACGGGCCGTGTGCGTTCGTCGAGGCCTACGACCCGGCCGCGGTGTTCAGCTCGATCGACAGCGGCGGGCGCTACGCGCTGTCGAACCAGCCGCTGATCGCACGCTGGAACCTCGCGCGCCTGGCCGAGACGCTGCTGCCGCTGCTGGGCGACGACGCCGAAGCCGCGATCGCGCAGGCCACCGAGGTCATCGACGCGTTCCCGGGCGGGTACGCCGCCGAGCTGCTCGCCGGCCGGCGCGCGAAGCTCGGGCTGCTGCGGCCCGACCCGACCGACGAGGCCCTCGCGGCCGACTTCCTCGCCTTGCTGCATGCCGGGCGTGTCGACTTCACGGCCGCGTGGCGGCGCCTGGGCGAGGCCGCGGCGGGCGACGACGCGCCGCTGCGCGCGCTGTTCCCGGAGCCGCAGGCCCCCGGGGCGTGGCTCGCGCGCTGGCGGGCGCGGTGCGCCGAGGAGGACGCAGCGGGCTCGACGGATGCCGCCGGCGCGGGCGCCGCGCGCGCGGCCCGCATGAACGCGGTGAATCCGCGCGTGATTCCGCGCAACCACCGCGTCGAGGAGGCGCTCGAGGCGGCGTCCGATGACGGCCGGCTCGAGCCCTTCGAGCGGCTGCTCGACGCGGTCCGCCGGCCGTACGACGACGCGCCCGAGCTGGCGCCCTACGCCGAGCCGGCGCCGGCCGCGGTGACCGCCTGCTACAAGACGTACTGCGGGACCTGAGCGGACCCCCGGTATCGCGCCTACCCGCCGGCGCTCGCGAGCCGTGCCCTGAACGCGCCCGGCGTCTCGCCGACCTCGCGCCGGAAGAACTTCACGAAGTGCGCGGTGTCCTCGAAGCCCAGCCGGTCGGCGATCCCGCCCACCGGCAGCGCGGTGTGCGCGAGCAGCCGCTTGCCCTCGAGGTTGATCCGCGCGCCGATGTAGGCCTTGGCGGCCATGCCCGAGGCCTCCAGGCAGGCGCGGGTCAGCGTCTTCTCCGAGCAGCCGAGCGCATCGGCGTACTGCGCCACGCCGTGCCACTCGGTGTGCCGGGTCTCGACGAGCGCGCGCAGGCGCTCGAAGCGCAGCCGCCCCGGCGTGGGCGCGGGCGCCGCCGCGCTGCGCTGGTCGTGTGCGATCGCCAGCCGGATCAGCAGCGCGTGCAGCTGGTGACGCAGCAGCGGGGCGAGCATCACGGGCTCGGCCCGCAGCGCGGCGTCGGCGCGGAGCTGCGCGACGCGCGCGCCCGTGTCGGCGAGCTCGGCGGCGTCGAGCCGCAGGTGTGCGGGCAGCTCGACCGGGCGGGCCGCCGCCTCGCGCTCGGCGCGGGTGCGGCCCGGCAGCAGGAACTCGGGCCGGAAGACCACCACCCATCCGCCCCAGCCGCGTCGCAGGTCGAAGCGCTGCGCCTGGGCCGGGCGCACCGCGAGCATCGAGCCCGGGCCGCAGCGCACCGGCTCGAAGTCGATCGCATGGGTGCAGCGACCGTGCTCGACGAGCACCAGCTGGTGGAACTCGATGCGGTGCGCGGCCTCGATCTGGCCCTGCGCGATCCGGCGGCGCAGGTCGTCGACGGAGAACACCTCCAGGTCCAGGCCGTAGGCCGCGGGCGGGCGGTAGCCGACCGAGGGCAGGGCGGGCGGTGGTGTGCGTGGGGCAGGCATGGGAGCAGCGATGTCCGATTCGTACCGCAGACGGACCGGATCCTACCGTGATCGGCGTGTCCAGGTGACCCATAGTGACCGCACCGCGGCACCGAGCGTCACGCGGCACCGTCCACGATCCGACAGGAAGACACCATGAGCACCGACCGCAAGCAGCAGGTCCTCGCGCTGCTGAAGAGCATCGAGACCGGCGACGCCGCCCCCGTCGCCTTCATCGACCCGGCGGCCTACCGCCAGCACAACCTGGCCGTCGGCGACGGCCTGGCCGGCTTCGGCGAGGCGCTCGCAGCGCTGCCCAAGGGCAGCGCACGGGTGAACACCGTGCGGGTCTTCGAGGACGGCGACTTCGTCTTCGCGCACACCGACTACGACTTCTTCGGCCCGAAGATCGGCTTCGACGTGTTCCGCTACGAAGGCGGGCGCATCGTCGAGCACTGGGACAACCTGCAGGCGACCCCCGCCGCGCCGAATCCGAGCGGCCACACCATGACCGACGGGCCGACCCTGGCCTCGGACCTCGGCCTCACCGCCGCGAACAAGGCGCTGGTGAAGGCCTTCGTCGACGACATCCTGGTCGCCGGCCGGATGGAGACCCTCGGCGGCTACATCGACGCGGACCGCTACACGCAGCACAACCCGGCGATCGCCGACGGGCTGGCCGGGCTGGGCGAGGCGCTCGCCGCGATGGCGAAGGCCGGCGTCACGATGCGCTACGACCACGTGCACCGCGTGCTCGGCGAGGGCGACTTCGTGCTGACGATGAGCGAGGGCCAGTTCGCCGGCCAGCATGTCGCGTTCTACGACCTGTTCCGCGTCGCCGGCGGCAAGATCGTCGAGCACTGGGACACGATCGAGGCGATCCCGCCGCGCGCGGACTGGAAGAACGGCAACGGCAAGTTCTGAGGCCGGGGGGCGAGGGCTCAGCTCGCGATCTCGCGCATCACCGAGATCAGGTCGGCCTTGCCCTCGAAGCCGATGCCCGGCAGCGGGGGCAGCACGACATGGCCGTCCTGCACCCGCACGCCGTCCGGGAAGCCGCCGTAGGGCTGGAACAGGTCCGGATAGCTCTCGTTGCCGCCGAGGCCCAGACCGGCCGCGATCGCGAGCGACATCTGGTGGCCGCCGTGCGGAACACAGCGCGTCGGCGACCAGCCGTGCTCGCGCAGCATGTCGAGCGTGCGCAGGTACTCCACCAGGCCGTAGCTGAGCGCGCAGTCGAACTGCAGCCAGTCGCGGTCCGGGCGCATGCCGCCGTAGCGGATCAGGTTGCGCGCGTCCTGCATCGAGAACAGGTTCTCGCCGGTGGCGAGCGGTCCTGCATAGACCTCGCCGAGCTTCGCCTGCAGGTCGTAGTCCAGCGGATCGCCCGCCTCCTCGTACCAGAACAGCGGATAGGCCGACAGCGCGCGTCCGTAGGCGACGGCGGTGTCGAGGTCGAAGCGCCCGTTGGCGTCGACCGCGAGCCGCTGCCCCGGCCCGAGCAGCGCGAGCACCGCCTCGATGCGCTCGCAGTCCTCGGCGAGCGTGGCGCCGCCGATCTTCATCTTCACCACCGAGTAGCCGCGCTCGAGGTAGCGCGTCATCTCCGCGCGCAGCCCGTCGAGCCCCTTGCCCGGGTAGTAGTAGCCGCCGGCCGCGTACACGAACACGCGCGGATCGGCCGTGCCGCTGCCGTAGCGCTCGGCGAGGAGCTGGTGCAGCGGCTGCCCGGCGATCTTCGCGACCGCGTCCCAGACCGCCATGTCGATCGTGCCGACGGCGACGGAGCGTTCGCCATGCCCGCCGGGCTTCTCGTTCTGCATCGCCGCCGCCCAGACCTTGGCGGGGTCGATGTTGTCGCGGGTGTCGTCGAGCAGGCTCTTCGGGTCGGCCTGCAGGATCC
>JAIYAG010000198.1 GCA_027489195.1 Burkholderiales bacterium
CTCGATCACCGGCAGCGGCACGGTGATCCAGTCCGATGCCGATCCGATCCGTGCGTTCGGTGTTCGCCAGCCGTTCGCCGAGGTCGACGAGCGGCGTGCCCGGGAGTTCACGTCGGCCGCCCACGCCCAGGTGCCGGTCCACCGCGACGACGGCGAGCCGTCGCGACTGGTCGCCGGCCGTGATGTCGCGACCTCGCCCGACGCTGCTTCGCCGCTGAGCATCGTCACCGCCGAGGCGCTCCAGGTCGATGCCGGTCGCGACGTCCGCAACCTCGTGCTGTCGGCCCAGAACGTTCGCGCCTCCGACGTGACACGCGTCGTCGCCGGCCGGGACGTGGTCAACGATTCGCAGGTCAACGCTCGCGGCCAGCTCCAGCTCGGCAGCGAGCTCGGCATCGCCGTGACCGGCCCCGGCCGGCTCGACGTGCGGGCCGCCCGCGACATCGCGATGGGCACCTCGAAGGGCATCGTCACCCGCGGCAACCTCGACAACGTCGCGCTGCCGGAGCGGGGTGCCTCGATCGTGCTGGTCGCGGGCCTTCCCGAGGACCCCGCGTACGACGCCTTCCTGACGGCGTATGCAGGGCCGCAGGCGAACGGCGGACCGCGCCTCTACCAGCAGGAGATGATCGCCTTCGTCGCCACGGAGACCGGTGCGTCCGGCCTGGACCTCGGCGCCGCGTGGTCGAGGCTGCAGACCCTGCCGGCCGACCGCCGCAGCGAGCTCGCGCGCTCGCTGTTCTTCCTCGAGCTGCGCACAGCCGGCCGCGCGGCCTCCGACCCGGCCAATCCGGCGTTCCGTGATTTCCAGGCGGCCTACGACGCGATGGCCGCGATGTTCCCGAAGGACGGGCGCGGCAACGTCGACCTGGTCTTCAGCCAGGTCAAGACCGAGCGGGGCGGCGACATCAGGATGATGGTGCCGGGGGCGGTCTGCCGCGGCGCGGCCGCCGACTGCGCATCGACCGATGCGAGCCGGGCGGTCGGCAACGTCTCGGTCGGCCTGACCTCGCCGCCCGCCGAACTCGCGCAGGGCAAGCCCGCCAGCCAGCTCGGCATCTTCACGCTCCAGGGCGGCGACATCCAGGCCGCCGCGGGCAACGACATCGCGGTCAACCGCTCGCGGATCCTGACCGTCGCCGGCGGCGGCATCACGCTGTTCAGCGCCACCGGCGACATCGATGCCGGCCGCGGGTCGAAGTCCGCGACCAGCGCGCCCCCGCCGCTGGTCCGCGTCGACGACGCCGGCAACATCGTCGTCGAGCTGCCCGGCGTGGTCGAGGGCTCGGGCATCGGCGTGCTGGTCACCCAGCCCGGCGTGACCCCGGGCGACATCGACCTGTTCGCGCCCAAGGGGATCATCGACGCGGGCGAGGCGGGGATCCGCGCCGCCGGCAACATCACGGTGTTCGCCTCCCAGGTGCTGAACGCGTCGAACATCTCGGTGGGCGGCTCGTCCACCGGGGTGCCGACGGTCACCGCGACGCCGAGCCTCTCGCTCGCGAGCTCGTCGTCGTCGTCGACCGGCTCGGCCCGCAGCGCCACCGATGCCGCCGAGCGCGCCGCGTCCGATGCGACGAACCGTCCTCGCTCGACCCAGCGGATCCTCGTCCTGGAGTTCCTCGGGTTCGGCGACGAAGGCGAGGACGCCTGGCAGCGCCGCCGTGCCGCCCGCGCCCGTTGATCCGATCGCCGCGGCGGACGGTGCCGATCGGGCCCGATCCGCCGCGGCGCTGCCGCAACTGACAAGAAGCCGCAAGACACCCCGCCTAGCCTGCACACGCCGTCCCAACCGACCTGCCATGACCCAACGACTCCTCCTCGCGCTCTGGCTGCTCGCCGGCCTGTTCCAACCGGCGCTCGCGCAGTCGCTGTCCGACTGGCCCAACAAGGCCAAGTTCGCGATCGACACCACGCCGGAGGGCGGCAACCTGCGCTCGGCGCTGCAGCAGTTCGTGCTGCCGTTGCGACTGCACACCGGCAACTTCGACTTCAAGGCCGCCAAGCCCGACGGCACGGACCTGCGCTTCGTCGCCGCAGACGGCAAGACGGTGCTGCCCCATCGGCTCGAGGCCTTCGACGCCGCGAACGAACTGGCGGTCGCGTGGGTCCAGGTCCCGTCGATCGCACCGGCCACGCGCGACCAGTTCATCTGGGTCTACAGCGGCAACCCCAAGGCGGACGCGCCGCCCGCCGCGCGCCTGTACGACGCGCGCACGCCCCTGGTGGTGCGCTTCGGCGAGCCGCTCGCGAACGAAGGCGGCGGCCAGGCGGAGCTCGTCGGCACCGGCGTCGGCATCGAGCCCTCGGGCGTCGCCGGTCGCGGCGGCAAGCTCGCCGCGGGCGGCACGCTCGTCGCGCAGGGCACGGACGTGAAGATCGGCGCCGACGGCGCCACCGCGAGCGCCTGGGTCCGCGGGATCGGTACGGGCGCCAGCGGCGCGGTGCTCACGCTCGCGGGCGAACGCTCGCGGATCGAGGTGGCCGTGGCCAACGGCGTGCCGTCGCTGAGGGTCGTCCAGCAGGCTGCGGCGGGTGCGCCCGCCACCCCCGCCACCGCGCCCGCCGCCGCGACCGCGGCGCTGTCCGCCGACCGCTGGCAGCTCCTCGCCGTCGTGGTCGGCGCGGACCGCGTCGTGCTGCTCGTCGACGGCGCCGAGGTCGCCTCGGTGGCCGCCAAGGTGCCCGAGCAGCCGGTGCGGATGACCGTCGGCGGCGGTCCGGCCTTCGACGTCGACGACGTGGTGCTCGCCACCGTGGCCCGCGTGCCCGAGTACCTGCGCGCGACCTTCGCGTCGCAGGGCCCGGACAACGCGATGATCGGGCTCGCCCAGGAAGAGGCCGGCGAGATCTCGCACTTCAAGATCCTGGTCGACAACCTGACGCTCGACGGCAAGATCGTCATCTACCTGCTCGCCGTGATGTTCGTCATCGCGACCTGGGTGATCATCGCCAAGGCGATCTCGCTGCAGCGGGCGGCCCGCGCCAACGCCCGCTTCCTCGAGGCGTTCCGCTCGACGGGCGACGAGGCCTTCCTCGCGCCGACGTTCGGTGCGGCCTCGGTGGGTGCTGCGGGCGCCTCGTCGACGTTCACCGGCTCGCCGCTCTACGCGATGTTCGAGGCGGCGTCCGGCCAGGTCCGAGCTCGGGTGCCCGATGGCGCGAGCGACGTCGAGCACGCCCGCGGCACCATCGGCCCCAAGTCGATGGCCTCGATCCGCGCCGCGATCGACGCGACGCTGGTTCGCGAGGGCAACCGGCTCAATCGCCTGATCGTGCTGCTGACCATCGCGATCTCCGGCGGCCCCTTCATCGGCCTGCTGGGCACGGTGGTGGGCGTGATGATCACCTTCGCGGCGATCGCGGCGGCCGGCGACGTGAACATCAACGCGATCGCGCCGGGCATCGCCGCCGCACTGCTCGCGACCGTCGCCGGACTGGCCGTCGCGATCCCTGCGCTGTTCGCCTACAACTGGCTCGCCGCCAAGATCAAGGAGCTGGTGAGCGAGATGCAGATCTTCAGCGACGAGCTGGTGAGCCGCATCGCCGAGACCTTCGAGCGCTGAGGCGGGGACCGACATGCAGATCCAGGGCGACAACAAGCTGTACGACGACATCAACGTCACGCCGATGCTCGATCTCGCGTACGTGCTGCTCGTCATCTTCATCATCATGACGACCGCCTCCGTACAGGGCATCAAGGTCGACCTGCCCAAGGCGAGCAACACCCCCTCGCTCGCCAAGCCCAAGACCAAGGCGATCACGATCAACGAGCAGGGGCAGCTGTTCCTCGACGCCTATCCGGTCACGATCGCCGAGCTCGAGACGCGCCTCGCGCAGTTCAAGGCCGCGGATCCGGAGCTGCCGGTGGTGGTCAAGGGCGACGCGCGCGTGCAGTACGACAAGGTCATCGAGGTCCTCGACCTCGTCGGTCGGCTCGAGATCACGCAGCTCGGCCTCGTCACCCAGCGGCTCACGCGCTGAAGACTGCCGATGGCGCCCACCCAGCCGACCCCCGCAGGGCGGCCCCCGAATCGCCGACTGCGCCCGCTCTACATCGGCGCCGCGGTCATCGCCGCCATCGCGCTGGTGGTGGGCGTGGCGCGCCTGCTGGATCCGCCCAAGAGCGCCCGCAAGCCGACGGTGCAGCAGATCCAGCTCGTGCGGCCCTCGACGCCGCCGCCGCCGCCGAAGCCACCCGAGCGCCCGCCCGAGCCGCCGAAGGTCAAGGAGGAGGTCAAGGTCGACACGCCGCGGCCCCAGGAGGCGCCCAAGCCCGCCGAAGCGCCGCCGCCCGCGCCCCTCGGCGTCGATGCGACCGGTACGGGCCAGGGTGACGGCTTCGGCCTGGCCGCGAATCCGGGTGGCCGCGACCTGACGGCGGCCCCGCAGATCGGCGGCGGCGGCACGGGCGCGGGGGGCGTCATCCAGCGCGCCCAGTTCGCGTCCTACCGCGACCAGCTGGTCCGCCACGTGAACGACGAACTCAACCGGCTGGCCGAGCTCAAGACCACCGACGGTCAGCTCGCGCTCCAGCTCTGGATCGACAAGACCGGCCGTGTCCAGCGGGTCGAACTGCGCGACGCGAGCGAGCGGCAGATCGAGCTGATCCGCGGTGCGCTCGTCGGCGGACGCGCACTGCGCGAACCGCCGCCCGATGCGATGCCTCAGCCGGTCTGGGTGCTGATCAATCTCCGCGAGCTCGGCTGACCGAGCCCCCCGGACTCAACCTCGAGGATCCCGATGACCTGCAACCCAACCCGCCGATGGGTCCGATACGCGGTCGGCGCAGCGCTGACGATCGCCTGCGGTGCCGCGTCGGCGCAGGCCACCGAGCGCGAAGAGCTCGAGCGCCTGCGCTCGGCACTCGACGAGGTCGTGCGCTCGCTCGCCGAACGCGGCAGCCTGCCCCGGCAGGATGCCGAACGGCTGCTGCGTCTGACCGCGCCGTCGGTGCGCACGCGGCCGCCCGCCGTGGCGGTGCCGCTCGCCGGCCCCGGCGTGCGCTCGGAGGCCGAGGCGCCGAAGTCCGCCGCGTCGACCGCCGCGGCGCCGCCGGTCTCGCGCGAGCCGGTGCGGGTGCCCTTCGTGCCCGAGTCGACCAAGCGCGAGCTGCGCGAGGAGATCAAGGCCGAGGTCCTCGCCCAGGCGCGGGCCGAACGCTGGGGCGACCCGGGCACGCTGCCCGACTGGCTCGACTGGCTGCGCTTCGACGGCGACCTGAGGGTGCGTGCACAGACGGACCGCTACGACGCAGGCAACGCACCGGCGTCGATCCTCTACGACGACAGCTTCGCCGGGGGCGCGCTGGGTACGAACTACGCCGACGTCACCAACACCTCGGTCGATCGCAACCGGCTCCGGATCCGTGCCCGGCTCGGGCTGACCGCGCGGCCGAGCCCCGAGTGGATGGGGGCGATGCGGCTGTCGACCGGGAATGCGCTCGGCCCGGTGTCGACCTCGTCGACCTCGGGGGATCCGGCGGACCGGTTCGGCATCAAGCTCGATCGCGCGTTCATCCGATGGTCCCCGAACGACTGGGCGTCGACCACGATCGGCCGTGCGCCGAACCCGTTCTATTCGACCGAGGCCCTGTTCGCGCCCGATCTCGGCTTCGACGGCCTGTCGGGCACCCTCGCGCCGCGGTTCGGCGACGCCTTCCGCCTGATCGGCACCGCAGGCATGTTCATGCTGCGCGAGAACGCGCTGGCGGCCGACCGGACGATGGGCGCGATGCAGGTCGCCGCCGAGTACCGGCCGTCGTCGCGGTGGGGGGCACGCATCGCCTACGGACGCTATCGCTATGCGAACGAGGAGGGTGTCAGCGACACCACCAACTTCGGCACGCCGTCGTACGCGCTCACCGAGTACGAACGTGGCTTCCGTCAGAAGGGCAACACCCTCTACCGGATCAACAACGCGCTGCTCGACACGTCCGCGGCGCGCTGGGGTCTCGCCTCGCAGTTCGACGTCGAGCAGATCCACGCGGCGCTCGACTTCGTCGTCGCCGACCCGGTCACCGTCGCGCTGACCAGCGACGTGTTCCGCAACCGTGGCTTCGACCGCACCGAGATCATCTCGCGAACCGGATTCGACATCACCGAGGGCACCCGAGGCTGGCTCCACAGGCTGACCGTCGGATCGCCGGCGATCCGGGCCCGCAACGACTGGCAGTTCGGGCTGGGCTGGCGCCACGTGGAGAAGGACGCGACGCTCGATGCGTTCTCCGATCCGGAGTTCATGCTCGGCGGCACGAACATCAAGGGCTGGAACGCGCAGCTCACGTACGGGCTCGATCGCAACACGAGCATCGCGGCCCGCTACCTGAGCGGACGCCAGATCGAGGGACCGCCGTACGCGCTGGACATCCTGCAGATCGACCTGAACATGAGGTTCTGATGCGCCCCCGCATGTCGTCCCGAGTGGTCTCGACGCTGCTCCTGGTCGCGGTCTGCGTCCCGGCCGTCTCGTTCGCGCAGCAGAAGAAGGGCAACGATGCCGCGATCCAGCGGCAGGCCGAGCAGATCCGCCGGCTGAGCGAGTCGCAGCAGACGCTGCAGGCCGAGAACTCGAACCTCGCGGCGCAGAAGATGTCGCTCGAGGAGGAGCTGAAGGCGGGGCGCGACCGGCTCGACGCCGCGAAGCGTCAGGGTGACACGCGGGTGACGGCGCTTCGGCGCGAACTCAAGGACGGCGACGCGCGGGCGGCGGCACTCGGCACCGAGCTCGAGCAGGCGCGGCGCGAGCTGACCCGGCAGAGCGAACGCCTCGCCGCGACCGAGCAGCAGCTCGCGGCGCTGCGCGAGCAGGCCGGCACGCTGCAGGCCTCGCTGCGTGGGCGCGACGAATCGCTGGTCCGCAGCCGGGCGTCCGAGGAGAGCCGCCTGGCGGACCTCCAGCAGTGCCGCGATCACAACGGCGCGATCGCCTCGCTCGCCGGCGATCTGCTGTCGGCGATCGACCGCGGTGGCCTGGGCGGTGCGCTCGTCGGCACGCAACCCTTCGACGGCTTCAAGCGCATCCACATCGAGACCCTGATCCGCGGCTATCGCGACCAGGTCGCCGACAACCGCGTCGGCCCCGCGGGGCGTTGAGCGGACCGGGCCGTCAGGCCCGGGCGGATCCCTCCGTTAGTCCGCACGCACCAATGCGGCCGAATGTTTCGCGGTCGCCCATCCGAACGGTCACAGGAACGAAAAGCGCAAGGGCGAAGCTGGGTGCTCCTGGCCGGACCGCACCACCTCATGGTGATCGCGCGTCCTCCCCTCCGCACTTCCGCCACGAGGTCGTCCATGTCTTCCCGTCCGAATCCCCTGTCGACGCCGGCCGTGCTGGCGGGTGTCCTGGTCGCCGCCGTGCTCGCCGGCTGCGGCGGATCCGATGCTCCGCTGAGCACGCAGGCGGTGGCCCGCGTCAACGACAAGGAGATCTCGGTCCATCAGATCAACCTGCTCGCTCAGCGCCTGCCGGCGAACCTGCCGGCCGAGCGCATCGCGGAGGCCCGCCGCACGATCCTGAACTCCCTGGTCGAGCAGGAGAAGCTCGTCCAGTACGCGATCGAGAACAAGCTCGATCGCGAGGCCGCGACGATGCAGCAGCTCGAGGCCGTGCGCCGCGAAGTGCTCGCGCGTGCCGCTCTCGAGCGCCTGGGGGCCCAGAGCCCGAAGCCCACGTCCGAGGAGGTCCGGACGTACTTCGAGGGCAACCCCGGGCTGTTCACGAATCGCCGCATCTATCGCTTCGACGAGATCGTGATGCCGGGCGTGCCCACCAGCTGGCAGTCGATCGAGCCCCAGGTGCTGCGCGCGAAGTCGCTCCGCGAGGTGTCCGCGGTGCTGAAGGCCGCCAACATCGATCTGCCCACGACGCAGGGCGTCGTGCGCGCGAGCGAGGCCCTGCCGATGAATCGGCTCGCCGACTTCTCGAAGCGCAAGGCCGGCGACATCGTGGTCTGGGCGCAGCCGCCGCGCGTGGTGATCGGTCAGGTGATCGACGTGCGCGAGGCCTCGGTCGACGAGGCCACGGCGGCGCCCCTCATCGAGCAGGCGCTCTCCGTCCGCAAGCGCCAGGAGACGCTGGCGAGCGAGACGAAGCGACTGACCGAGGCCGCCAAGGTCTCCTTCCTCGGCGAGTTCGCCCAGGCCACCGTGCCCGCCGCCCCGCAGGCGCCCACCGCCGAGGACGCCTCGCGGTCGGTCGACCAGGCCCTGCAGAAGGGCGTGGCGGGCCTGAAGTGAGGGACATGGCGATGCCGACGCTCCGATACCTGCTTCGCTGGATGCTCGCGCTGTCGCTGGGTCTCGTCGCGGGCGTGGCCGCCGCCGCCGACCCCGCGCCCGACCTCGCCGACTACACCCTCGGGCCGGGCGACGTGCTGCGGATCCAGGTGTTCCAGAACGCCGACCTGACGACCGAGTCGCGCGTCTCGGAGTCGGGCCAGATCACGTTCCCGCTGCTGGGCAACCTTCGCGTGGCCGGCTCGACGCCGGGCACGGTCGAGCGCACGATCGCCGGCCAGCTGCGCGACGGCGGCTACGTGCAGCGCGCGCAGGTGACGATCAGCGTCGTCCAGTTCCGCAGCCAGCAGGTCTCCGTGCTGGGCAGCGTGAACCGTCCCGGCCGCTATCCGCTCGAGAACCGCGGCACGCGGCTGACCGAGATCCTGGCGACGGCCGGCGGCATCATGCCCAACGGCTCGGACACGCTGATCCTCGTCCGGCGTCAGGGCGAGAAGATCATCCGCCACGAGATCGACGTCCCCGGGCTGTACCTGTCGCAGGATGCCGACCGGGACCTCGAGGTGAAGGGGGGCGATTCGATCTACGTGCACCGTGCGCCGGTCTACTACGTGTTCGGTCAGGTCCAGCGTCCCGGTCAGTACACCGTCGAGCGCACGATGAACGTGCGGCAGGCCCTCGCCAAGGGGGGCGGGTTCACGATGCGAGCGCGCGAGAACCAGGTCGTCATCCGACGCGTCGACGCGTCCGGCAAGACCTTCGAGCTGACCGCCGGCCTCGACGACACCGTCCGGCCGGATGACCAGATCTACGTCCGCGAAAGCCTCTTCTGATCCGGACATCGCTCGTGCACATGGACGCCACGATCCGGTCGCTGCCGATCGGCAGCACGACCCGCACGCTGTCGGGCGTGATCGCCGCACTGCTCGACCCGGTGCTGATCATCGCGGTACTGGTCGTCTCGACCCGCCTGCACGGGGGCGTCTACGACGGTCCCGAGCTGCTGCTCTCGCTGCTCGTCTTCGCCATCACCTTCCCGAGTCCGGTGCGTCGCTTCACGGGGCTGCGACAGCTCGTCACCGACGTCTTCTACACCTGGTCCTCGGCCTGCTTCGTGCTGCTGTTCTTCGGCTACGCGGGCCGGTTCTTCGTGAACTTCGAGCCGGGCACGCTCGCTGCCTGGGCGCTGGCGGTGCCGCCGGTACTGGTCTTCGGGCACGTGGCCTTCGACCGGGCGGTGCGCTCGATGACCGCCGAGCGCGGCCGCCGGGCGATCGTTGTCGGCGTCAACCCGCTGGCGCGCTCGCTGGTGTCGCGGATGGACCGGGCCAGCCACCTCGGGCTGCGCTTCGAGGGCTTCTTCGACGATCGCGGCCCGGCACGGCTCGAGGGCGGGGCGCAGACCCCCGTCGTCGGCCGGCTCGAGGAGCTGCCGGCCTACGTGCTGGCGCACGGCATCGAGGTGATCTACATCACGCTGCCGATGTCGAGCCACCCGCGGATCCTCGCGCTGCTCCACGGCCTGCGCGACACCACCGTCTCGATCTACTTCGCGCCCGATCTGACGATGTTCGACCTGATCCAGGCGCGGGTCGACGACGTCGACGGGCTGCCCGTGCTGGCGGTCTGCGAGACGCCGTTCCAGGGGGTGCAGGGCGCCTTCAAGCGGCTCCTCGACGTGGCGGTCGCCGCCCTCGCGCTGCTGGCGCTGTCGCCGGTGCTGCTGCTCACCGCGCTGCTGATCCGGATCGAGTCGCCGGGCCCGGTGATCTTCAGGCAGCGGCGCTACGGGCTCGACGGCCGCGACATCGTCGTCTGGAAGTTCCGCTCGATGCGGGTCACCGAGGACGGCGCCAAGGTCTATACGCAGGTGGTGCGAGGTGATGCTCGGGTGACGCGGGTCGGGCGCGTGATCCGCGCGACCTCGATCGACGAGCTGCCGCAGCTGGTGAACGTGCTGCAGGGTCGGATGTCCCTGGTCGGCCCGCGGCCTCACGCGGTCGCGGTCAACGAGCACTACCGCAAGCTGATCTCCGGCTACATGATCCGCCACAAGGTCCGGCCCGGCATCACCGGCTGGGCGCAGGTCAACGGCTACCGCGGGGGCGACGACATCGAGCAGATGCGCAAGCGCATCGAGTTCGACCTCGCGTACCTGCGCAACTGGTCGCTGCGGCTGGACCTGCTGATCCTGTTTCGCACTGCGCTGACGGTCCTGCGTGATGCGAAGGCGTTCTGAGCGCCGGCGCGTGCCCGGCCGCGCGGGCCGGCGGGCCGGCACGATGCGGCGGGCGCTCGCGCTGGCGGTCGCGGTGGCCTTCGTCTCGCCGGCGAACGCGATCGACGGAGACATCCTGCGCGCCCGCATGTCGGCGGGCGTGACGAGCGACTCGAACCTCTTCCGGCTGCCCGATTCGGTCACGTTCCAGAACGGTGCGTCGCGCTCGGAGCTGCTGAGCTACCTGTCCGTCGGACTCGACTTCGACCGCGACTGGTCGGCGCAGCGGGTGCGGGCCGCATTCAACCTGCGCGACACGCGCTACACCGAGTACCCGCAGCTCGATGGCTTCGACTGGTCGACCTCGCTCGGCTGGACCCTGCTCGAGGGCGACCAGAACTCGCTCGGCATCGACCTCTCGCGCTCGCGCGCCACGCTCGGCTTCGCCGACGCCCGCGTGCTCGGGCGGCCGGTCGTCGACACCACCTCGCTGACGATGCGCGGCGCGCTCGAGGTCGTGCCGCGCTGGTCGGCGATCGCGGCGGTCGGCTGGCTGAGCACCGACAACGAGCCCGCGTCGCGCAGCGTGCTCGACTACGAGCAGACCTTCGTCGAGACCGGCGCACGCTACGACTTCCGGACCGGCAGCATCGTCGACTTCGTGTGGCGGCACAGCGTCGTCGACTTCGTCAACGGCAGTTCGCTGGGGTTCGACAACGGCTACTCGCAGGACGACATCGGCCTGCGGCTCGACTGGCGGGTGACCGAGGCGACCCTGCTCTCCGGGCGCGTCGGCCTGCAGGTCCGCGACTATGCCGATGCCCGTCGCGACCGGTTCACCGGACCGGGGGTGTCCCTGAACGCCGACTGGCGGCCGCGCGGCGGCCTGCAGGTGGTGGCGACCCTGCGCAGCGAGCTGTCGGCTCCGGCCGAGATCAACGCGAGCTACGCGCGGATCAACGCGGTGTCGACCACCGCCTCTTGGCTGGCGACCGGCAAGACGACGCTGCGCGCGGGCGTGGACCTGATGCGGCGCGACTTCCGGGGCGACGGCACCGGCGGCTCGAACGCCGCAGAGCGGCGCGACCTGATGACGGCGCTGACCGGGGCCATCTCGATCCAGGTCTGGCGCACGCTCGAGCTCGGCGCCGACCTTCGCCTCGACCGACGCGATTCCAACGTCGATTCCTTCGATTACTTCACCCGCATCTTCACGCTGCGGGCCGGGATGGTGTTCTGAACATGGCGCTCGATCAGTTCTTTCGCATCTTCTGGGCCCGCAAGTGGCTGGCGCTCGCGACGTTCCTGCTGATCGTCGGCGCCACCGTCGCGGGCACGATGCTGTGGCCGAAGAAGTACTCGGCCAGCGCCCAGGTGATGCTCAACCTGAAGGGCATGGATGCCGTCAGCGGCCTGCCCTCGGCGGCGAGCGCCACGGGCGGCTTCCTCGCGACCGAGCTCGACGTGATCCGCAGCAACCGAGTGGCGCTGCGCGTGGTCGACGAACTGAAGTTCGCCGCCAGCCCGCAGATGCAGCGGGACCACGCCCGGTCGGGCACCGTCGCGCCGCTGCGCGAGTGGATCGCGGAGCAGCTGATCGCCCAGGTCCGGGTCAAGCCCTCGCGGGACTCGACGGTCCTCGAGATCACCTACCACGGCTCGGACGCGAGGCTCGCCGCCGTGGTCGCGAACTCGTTCGCCAAGGCCTACATCGACGTCGCGCTGGAGCTGCGCGTCGAGCCGGCCCGTCAGCAGGTCAAGTGGTTCGACGAGCGCGCCCGATCGCTGCGCGAGGCGCTCGACGTCGCGCAGACCCGCCTCTCCGACTACCAGCGCCGCACCGGCATCGTCTCGCTCGACGAGCGCCTCGACGTCGAGAACGCGCGCCTCAACGAGCTCTCGACCCAGCTGACCTCGCTGCAGGCCGTGGCGAGCGAGTCGCAGAAGCGCGCGCAGATCGCGGGCGAAGCCGCGGCGGGTGGGCTGACCATGATGTCGGTCCTGCCCGAGGTCCTGCAGAGCGGACTGATCCAGGGGATGAAGAACGAGCTCAACCGGCTCGAGGGACGCCAGTCCGAGCTGGCCGCCAACCTGGGCCGCAACCATCCCGACTACCTGAAGGTGAGCGAGGAGGCGGCGGCGCTACGCCCGCGGCTGCTGAACGAGATGCGGGCGGTGGTGAGCTCGCTGCCGCGGACCGCCCAGCTCAACACGCAGCGGGTGGCCGAGGTGCAGTCGGCGCTGGACCGCCAGCGCACCCGGGTGCTCGACCTCAAGGAGCAGCGGGACCGGTTCACCGTGCTCGCGCGCGATGTCGAGGCCGCCCAGCGTGCGTTCGACGAGGTCTCGCAGCGGTCGTCGAAGGCGGGCCTCGAGAGCCAGCTGCGCCAGGGGAACGTGACCCTGCTCGATGCGGCGGTGCCGCCCGCCGGCCCCAGCTCGCCGCTGCTCCTGGTGAACGTGATCGTCTCCATGGTGCTCGGCGTCTTCGCCTCGATCGCCGCGGTGCTGTTCGCCGAACTGCCGAATCGCCGCATCCGCGCGGCGATCGACGCGACCGCCGCGACCGGTCTGCCGCTGCTCGGCACCGTAGGCGGCCGACGGCGCCTGTTCGCACGCCGTCCGGCGACGCCCCAACTGTCCGCCTACTGACGGAGACGTATGTCGATGACGCGCCCCGAGCCCCTGATGCTGAGCCGAACTCCCGTCGTCGCACCCGAGCCTCGTACTGGGGCCGAGCCCCACGAGCGCGTCGGCGAGATCCTCGTTCGCCTCGGCGAGCTCGATGCCAACGCAGCGCCCGCGGTGGTGGCGCACCAGCGCCAGACCCGCCAGCTGTTCGGCGAGGCGGCGGTCTCGCTGCGGCTGGTCGGCGCCCCCGCGGTCGCGCGCGCGCTGGCCGAGCAGGCGCAGGTCGTCCCCTCGCCCGGCACGCTCGAGCGGCTGTCGACGGAACTCGTCGTGGCGCGCGATCCCTACGGACGCGAAGCCGAGCGCGTGCGCGACCTGCGTGCGCGCCTGCTGCTCGGCACGCCGGCGGAGGCCCGTCGCGGGCGCGGCCGTGTGATCGCCATCGTCAGTCCGGAGGTGGGGGAGGGCCGCAGCTGGCTCGCGGCGAACCTGGCCGCGAGCTTCGCCCAGCGCTCGCGCAGGGTGGTGCTGGTCGACGCGGATCTGCGCGCGCCGCGCCAGCATCGGCTCTTCGGCATCGAAGGGCGGGGCGGGCTGGCCGGCGCCCTGGCCGGGCACGGCCTGCAGCCGGACCTGGACGCCGTGCCGGCGATGCGCCACCTCGACCTGCTGTGCGCGGGCAGCCGGCCCGCGAACCCCCAGGAACTGCTGTCGCACGAGTCCTTCGGCCGCATCGTGCAGTCGCTGGCAGCCGAGAGCGACACGGTCATCGTCGATACACCGGCCGCCTCGCCGGTGTCCGACTTCATGTTCGCCGCCGTCGCGGCCGACGCGGTGCTGATGCTCGTGCGGCGCAATCGCACCCGGCTGTCCGCGGTGCGCGAACTCGTCGCCCGCCTCGAGTCGCTGGGTCGCCCGGCGACGGGCATCGTCTACAACGAGAGGTGATCATGGGTACCGTTGCCGTTCCGCGCCTGCCGGCCGTCCCGCTCCTGGCCGCCCTGCCGGTGGTCGTCGGCCTGCTCGCGATGTACGTCCCGACCTTCATCGACGTCTCGCGCGTCTACTGGGCCAACGAGCGCGGCTCGGCGGGTCCGATGATCCTCGCGATCTGCGCCTGGCTGATGTGGCGCGTGCGCGAGCGCCTGCTCGACGCGCCGGACGCGGACGCGATGCCGCGTGCCGGTTCGGCGCTGCTCGCGGTCGGCCTCGCGATGTACGCGATCGGCCGCTCGCAGGACTTCGCGCAGTTCGAGGTCGGCTCGATGGTGCCGGTGCTGGGCGGTCTCGTGCTCGGGGTGCGCGGACTGCCGGGGCTGCGCGCGGCGTGGTTCCCGCTGCTCTTCCTCGCGTTCGTCGTGCCGCTGCCGGGCTCGCTGCTCGACGCGATCCTGGTGCCCCTCAAGCAGCAGGTGTCGGTGGTCTCCGAATGGGTGATGCATGCGATGGGCTTCCCGGTCGCGCGCACCGGCGTCGTCATCACCATCGGACCGTATCAGCTGCTGATCGCCGATGCCTGCTCGGGTCTGAACTCGATGATCTCGCTCACCGGGGTCGGCCTGGTCTACGTGTACACCGCCGGGCACGCGAGCCGGCTGCACAACCTGGCGCTGCTGGCGATGGTGCTGCCGTTCGCGTTCGTCGCGAACATCGTGCGGGTGTGCCTGCTGATGTGGGTCACCTTCGAGTTCGGCGACCTCGCCGGCCAGCGCTTCCACGACTGGGCGGGCTACCTCGAGATCGTCCTCGCGTTCGGTCTGTTCTTCGGCTTCGACGCGCTGCTCGGCGGGGTCGGCCGTCTCGTCGGTCGGCTCGCCGGTCGCCGCAACCCGGAGCTCGCATCGTGAACCGGATCCGTGTCTTCTCCTGGGGCTGGGCCGTGGCGATGCTGGCCGCGATCGGCCTCGGCCACCTGATGACGCCGACGACGTCCATGAGCCCGCCGGGCGCGGTCGATCTCGAGGCGATGGTGCCGAAGGAGTTCGGCGGGTGGACCTACGTGCCGAGTGCGATCACGCAGGTCGATCTCTCGGTCAAGCGCGACGGCGACGAGGGCTCGAACACCCGTGTCTACGACCAGGTGCTGATGCGCACCTACCGCAACGCGCAGGGCCAGTCGGTGATGCTGGCGCTGGCCTGGGGACGCCAGCAGCGACAGGAGGTGAAGATCCACCGGCCCGAGCTCTGCTACATCGCGCAGGGGTTCCGGATCGAGTCGAGCCGTCCCCTCGAAGGCCTCGGTGACGGCAGCGTACGCGGCACCACGCTGCTCACCGCATCGACCCGTCGCTTCGAGCCGGTGATCTACTGGGTGCGGATCGGCGACACCCTGTCGAGCAGCGCGTGGCGGACACGGCTCTACATCCTGCGAGAGGGCATCGCAGGGCGCATCCCGGACGGCATCCTCGTGCGGACCTCGCAGGTGATGCGCAACGGATCGCAGGTCGAGGCCTCGCTCGAGGTCCAGCGGCAGTTCCTCGCCGATCTCGTGGCGGCCGTGCCCCCGTCGCAGCGCTCGGTCCTGGTCCCGCGCGAGACGCAGCGGCTGGCGCTGGCGGCACCGCGATGACCGAACCTCATGTCCCCACCGCGCCGTGGTGGTTCAGCCCGCGGTGCCTGGTCGCCTTCGGGCTGATCCCGGGCTATCTGCTGGTCTGGGCGTCGGTGGAGGTGTTCGACCTCACGCTGACCACCGCGAAGGGCTACTACTTCTTTCGCGACGATGCGTTCCTGATCGGTCTCGGTGGCCTGGTCGCGCTGCTCTACGGCACGCTGCTGCCGGTCAACGTGCTGCTGATCCGCCCCGGGCGATACCGTGATCTCGAGGTGCCGGACTGGTTCATCTACGGCGTGGGGCTCGCGGCCGTGGTCGGCTACCTCGTCTGGTTCAAGGACCTGATCGCGTCGCCCGCCTACCTGTGGAGCCTGCTGAAGTCCGGGGGCGCGATCAGCTACGAGCTGCGCCGCAACCTCGACCGCACCGCCGGGCTCGCGAGCTTCGCGTCGCTGGCGCTCGCCTACACCGTGCTGCTGTGCCACCGCGTCTGGGTCTCGCGGCGCAGGGAGATACCCCTCCCGATGCGACTGCTCACCTGGGTCGTCGTCGCGTTCACGATCTTCCGGGTGTTCGCCTGGGCCGAGCGGCTGGCGCTGATCGAGATCGGCACGGTGTTCGTGCTCTACTGGCTCGCGCATGCGCCGTCGGCCCAGCGCGGCATGGTCCACCGGTTCCGGGGCGTGTTCCCGATCGTGGCGATCGCGGCGGTCGTCATGCTGTTCGCCGCCGGCGAATACTTCCGTGCCTGGGTGAGCGTGTCCGCTCGCGAGAGCTCGTTCTGGGACTACATCCTGCAGCGGCTGCTGAACTACTACGCGCAGGCGCTCAACACCGGGGCGGGGCTGCTGACGGTGCTCGAGTGGCCGACCTACCGCTTCGAGCAGACGCTCGACTGGCTGCACAAGTTCCCGTTCCTGCTCGGCCCGATCTTCCGCTACCTGACGCAACCGGAAGCGAACTTCTATCTCGAGCGCTTCGCCGATCCCGAGTTCAACAACCTGTCGGGCGTGTTCATCCTGTTCTACGAGATGGGCGTCCCGGCGGCGCTCGTCGTGTGCATCGCGGTCGGGCTCGTCGCCCAGAGCAGCTTCCGCGCCTTCCTCGACCCCGGCAACGTTTTCGGACTCGTCTACCCGCTGATGTTCATGACCCTCATCGAGTTCCTGCGTATCTGGTATCTCGGCAATTCCCGGGCCTTCCTGCTCGTGCTCACGACGGTGCTCGCGATCCTGGTCGCCCGACGGCGCGAGCCCGCGGCAGCAGGTCCTGCGCCCTCGCGCAAGGCGCCGATGTCCGCACCGACCCCGGAGGCGACATGAGCCGCGCCGCATCGGCTGCGTACCCGGTGCTGCGCGTGGACCGCGGCCGGATCATCAAGGAGTTCGTGCTGCGCAGGCTGGTCTCGCGGCACCGGGCGCGCTCGCGTGCGGACGGCGAACCCCGGCTCTTCTGCATGCCCGAGGATCACATCGGGCTGTCGATCGCAACCGGCGGCCTCTACGAGCGCGACCTGCTGACCGCGCTCTTCGATGGCGTTCTGGCGCCGTGGCGCGCGCGTTTCGCCGCCGCCACCGCACTGGACGTCGGTGCGAACATCGGCAACCACGCGTGCTTCCTCGCGCGCAGGTTCCACGAGGTGCTCGCGTTCGAGCCGAGCCCGACCTTCGTGCATCTGCTCCATGCGAACCGGCTGGTGAACCGTGCCCACAACATCGTGGTCCATCCGGTCGGGCTGGGCAGGGCGGATGCGGTGCTGCCGTTCTGCGAGCTGAGCGAGGGCAACCTCGGCTCGTCGGCCTTCGTGACCGACAGTGCCCACCGTGGCGATGCGACGCACGAGCTGCAGGTGCGCCGCGCCGACGGCTACCTGCTCGAGCATCCGCCGGCCCGGGCCGTCGCGCTGGTCAAGATCGACGTCGAGGGCTTCGAGACCGAGGTGCTCGACGGCCTGCGGGCCACGCTCGTCGCGCATCGCCCGTTCGTGCTGTTCGAGTCGTCGACCGCTCATGGCGAGCGCGGTGGCGAGGCGGTGCGCACGATCCTGTCCGAGCTCGGTTACCGGCACTTCCACGCGGTCGAGCGGCGTCACCCGGCTCGCCGCGGGCTGCTGCCCTGGATCAAGGCCGCGCTGACGGGGGCGGACGTCTGGGTCGCGCCCATCGACCGGATCCAGGACCGCTACTACTCGCTGATCCTCGCCAGCGTCGAGCCGATCGACGCGCCGGCCGTTGCCTGAAGGGCGTCGGTACGTCGCACGTGTCGTCGCCCGGCTCATCGCCGCCACGGCGCTGGCTGCCGTGGCGGGCCTGTCGCAGGCATCCGGCGCGGCGGCCGCGCCGGCAGGGCCCGTAGCCGCCGCCGACGCCGGTACCCCCTTCGTGCTGCTCCGCGACGAGCGCCTGCTGCTGGTCGCGAGGGAGCCGCTGCGCCATGGCCTGGTGCTCGACCTGGAGGTCAGGGCTGCGGAGGTTCCCGGGACACTCCGGGTCGTGCTGGACGGACCGGACGGCACCGCCGCGGCAGTGTTCGACGCGGGCCGGGTCGAGACCGGCGCACCGCCCCGCCGGCTGCAGCTCGGATGGGATCCCGAGACACGACGCTTCGTCGCCGGCCGCCCCGGGGCGGCGCCGGACTTCGGGACGTCGGTCGCCGCCGACACCATCGCATCGGTGTCGCTGCACGTGACCGGATCGCTGCGGATCATCGCCGGCCCGCTGCGCCACGGCGGCCCGCGCGCGCTCGGCCACACCGCGCTGCGCGATCTGCTGATCGGCCCGGGCAACGCGGTGTCCGCCCGCTGGCCCGATGCGGCCGGTGCCGTGCGCCTCGTCGAGTCGGGCGACCTGCCGGTCTGGCAGGCGCAGCGCGACGGGGTGCGGCTCGCACTCGCCGCGCCGCTGTTCCTCGCCGCGTCGGGCGATGCGCCGCGGGTGGTGGTGTCGTTCGCTGCGCGCGTGATCGAGGGCGGGTGTGCGTCGGTCGACCTGCTCGATGCCGAGGGGCGCGGCATGTCGTTCCGTGCCGAGCCTGCAGGCGCGCTCGGTGGCACGCTGATCCGGCTCGGCTGGCGTCGGCTCGACCGGGGCGGCGGGTGCACCGTGGGCGAACCGTCGACCGATGATGGGGGCGCGGGCGACGCCGTCGTCGTCGACAGCCGTGTCCGCTCGGCGGGCGAGCCGGTGAGGGTCAGCTTCGAATGGGACCGGCTCACCGGTGCGGTGAACGTTCAGGCCGAACGCTCGCAGGCCATACCGCTGGAGGCCGCGGCGCCCGGCGGCGAGTCGGTACGCCTGGCGCTGGGGCTGGGCATTCGGGGCGATGCGATCGGAGCGCTGACGGTGGGCACCGTACCCGCCGACGCGATCGACGTGCGCACGCACGGCGCGGTCGGCGACGGACTGGCCGACGACGGCCCCGCGCTGCGCCGCGCACTGGCGGCCGCGCGCGCGGCGGGCGGCCTGCATGCCGTCTACCTGCCGCCGGGGGTGCACCGGATCGTCGCCCGCGACGACGCCGGGATGCTCACGCTCGGCAGCGGCAGCGGCGGCCGCGGCCGCGGACCGGTGCTGATCGGCGCCGGACACGGCTCGGTGCTGCTCGGGGCAAGCCGCGAGCACGTCGCGGTGCGGCTCGCGGGCGCGGCCCCCGTGCTTGCGCGCGTGCGGGTGCTGGCCGCGGACGTCCGCATCCGCACCAGCGCCCCGGCACGCGCCGCGGTGAACCTGGTCCGCGGCGTGCAGGGGCCCGCGGTCGTGGACTGCGAACTCGGTCCGACCGAGGAGACCGCACTGATGTCGCACTTCGCGAACGCGCCCCTGGTGACCGGCAACCGTGTGCTGGGCACGATGGCCGACGGGCTTCACTTCACCCACGCGACCCGCGGCGCGAGGGTGTCGGGCAACCTGGTCCGCCGCACCCGCGACGACGCGATCGCGGTGGTCTCGTACCGCAGCCACGCAGGTCGCCCGGTCGCGGTGGTGAGCGACGTCGACATCGTCGACAACGACGTCGGTCGCAACCGACTCTGGGGACGCGGCATCGCGGTGGTCGGCGGCGCGGATGTCCGCATCCGCCGCAACCGGATCGTCGACACCAACGCGGCCGGGCTGCTGCTGGCCGCGGAGCAGCACTACGACACCGCCGGGGTGCACGACGTCGTGGTCGAGGACAACACGATCGAGCGCCCGCGGGTCGGCGACGTGCCGCACGCCGGGGTGCTGCTGTGGGCGGACGCCGGCGCGCCGTGGCGTCGCATCGAGCGCAGCGTGCTGCGTCGGAACACCGTCGACGGTGCGGGGTGGCGTGGGATGACGGTCGGCTGCGGCACTGCGGACATCGACGTCGAGGACAACGCGATCACCGGCAGCGCGTCCTTGCCGATGATGATCACCGGCACCGCGGGCCGGGTCAGGGTGCGCGGCAACACCCTCGACGGCGCTGCAGGCGTCGTCGTGCTCGCCACGGCGACGGACACCTGGTGCCCCGAAGGGGCCTCGGGGACACTCGAGATCGTCGACAACCGCATCGGGCGGCTCTCCGGGCCGGCACCCGCGGACGACTGCGACACCGCGGCGCTCGTCTCGGTGTCCGGTCCCCCGGGTCGACACTGGTCCGGCGTGCGCATCGAAGGCAACCGTTTCGTAGCGCGACGGACCCGCTGTGCCGCGCGTCCCGAGGCGGTCTCCTCGACGCTCCCGCTCGACGGCGACCCGTGCGCGATGAACCGCTCCGATCGACTCGCGACCGTGCGCGTGACCGATCCGTCCGGCCTGGCGAGCAGCCTGTGCGAGGTGCCGGCGCGCTGACGGGCACCGCGCGCAGGCCTGCTTGGACCGATCGGACCATCCGCAGGTGAACGCCTGTCGCCACCCGGAGCAAACGTTCACCGATCTGACACGCGCGGTGCCGACACTGCGACCTCCAGACAGTCCGCCGGTCGACCCGATCCCCATGCAAGCCGCAACGACACCACCGCTGGTGTCGATCCTCGTCAACAACTACAACTACGCCCGGTTCGTGATGGAGGCGGTACTGTCCGCGCTCGACCAGAGCGGGCCCGAGGTGGAGGTCGTCGTCGTCGACGATGGCTCGACCGACGACTCGCTCGCCCGTCTGGCCACGATCGCCGACCCGCGGGTCCGCGTGATCGCGCAACGCAACGGTGGGCAGGGTGCCGCGTACAACACGGGGTTCGCTGCCGCGCGCGGTGAGTACGTGATCTTCCTGGACGCGGACGACCTGCTCGATCCCGGTGTGGTGGCGGATGCGGTCGCCGCGTTCGCGCCCGGCGTGGCGAAGGTGCAGTTCCAGCTCGAGGTGATCGACCAGGACGGCGGCGCCGTCGGTCGCCTGCATCCGCCGCAGATCCAGGACGAGGGCTGCCGCGAGGCCTTCGAGCGCTTCGGATCCTACGCGTCGCCGCCCGGCTCGGGCAACGTGTACGCGCGGTGGTTCCTCGACCAGGTGATGCCCATCCATCCGGCCGAGACCTTCCGATACGGCGCCGACGCGTGGCCGATCATGCTCGCGCCGTTCTTCGGCGAGATCGCGAACCTGCCCACCCCGGGCGGCCGCTACCGCATCCACGGCACCGCCGAGGGCGCGCCGCGGGTCATCGGCAACGCAAATGCGGATCCGGTCAGGAGTCTGCGCAACCTGACGCGCACCACGCTCGCCGTCGCCGAGGAACTCGCCCGCCGCGGGCTCGCCAGCCCCGACGTGCCGAGCTTGCCGCCCCCCGCGCTGATGCGCTCCTGGGCACTCGCACGGTTGACTGCCGTCGACCCGTCGAGCGTGCCGGAGCGGCTCTTCGGATGCCGGTTCGGCGCGACGACGATGCTGCGATCGGTGGGCGGCTGGACCCCCTATCCGTTGCGCAAGAAGCTCGCGTACGTCGGCTGGCTGGCCGCCCTCGGTCTGCCGCCGCGGGGCGTCTCGCGCTCGCTGCTCAGGATGATGCTGCGCGCGGGGTGGGCGTGACACGAGGGGGGACGTCGGCTGGCGCCGCGTGGTCGACCCGCTGGTACGACTGCTTCGACACCCTCGTGACACGGGTAGCGGTCGAGCCGGCCGACGTGTTCCGGCTGCTCGGCTGGCGACTGGTTCACGACCGACTCCTCGCCCCGGGGTCGATCGATCGGTTCATCGAGCACCGTGCCGGATCGGAAGCGACACTCAGGGCACAGGCGGGCCGGGGCGAGGTGACCCTGGTCGCGATCTATGCGGCGCTGCGCCTGCCGCTCGGCTGGACCCGACGGCAGGCCGCCCGCGCCGCGCGGCTCGAGATCGATGCCGAATCGCGACTGCTGATCCCGATCCGCGGCCCGTTCGAGGACGCGCTCGCGCATGACGACCGGGCCCCGGTCGTGCTCTCCGACACCTACTTCAGCGCCCGGGTGCTGACGAAGCTCCTGCGCGGCATGTCGGATCCTTCATGGTGCCCGCCACGCGTGTTCGCGTCCGCGGACGCGCAGCGGACGAAGGTCACCGGCGAACTGTTCGCCCACGTCCTGAAGGTATCCGGCCTCGCGCCGTCGGCGATCGTTCATTGCGGCGATCATCCGCGCAGCGACGATTCGGTACCGCGCGCGCTCGGTCTGCGGACGGCCCCCGTCTCGCCGGCCGGCGTCCTTCCGTACGAGTACGCCGGTTCCCGGGCCGACGTCGACGATGCGTTCTCGCGCGTGGTGGCGGGCTCGATGCGCGCCGCGCGCGTCATGGCCGGGGCGGATGTCGACCCGGGCGAGGTCGAGGCCTTCGGTGGGCACGGTGCGGCGGCACTCGCCGGCTACGTCGCCTGGGTGCTGACGCAGGCACGCCGACGGGGCATCACGCGGCTGTGGTTTCTCGCACGCGACGGGCAGATCCTGCTCGCGATCGCGCGCCGGATGGCGCCCGCGCTCCATCCGGAGGCCGAGCTGCGCTACGTCCATGCCTCGAGGCTCGCATGGTGCCTGCCCGCCTACCCGGATCTGGACGACGCGCTCGAGCACTGGCTCGCGCGATACGTGCGGGGCACGTCACCGTCCGAGATCGCTACGGTGCTCGGTCTCGAAGCCGACGACATCGCGGCCATCGCGCGGCTCGCCGCCTCGAGCGGCCCGGGTCGGCCAGCGAAGGACCCGGCCTTGCTGCGGCGGTACGCGGCCCGGGCGCGACAGGCGAGGGACGCCTTGCTCGGATACCTTCGTGACGAGCGGCTGCTCGATCAGGCACCGACGCTGCTGGTGGACGTCGGCTGGAACGCGAGCCTGCAGCTCGCGCTGACCGATCTGCTGCGCGAAGCCGGCGTCGCGATGCCGCCGCCGCTCGGGGCGTACGTGTCGCTGCGTCGGCGTCCAGCCGGGATCGCGCACGATGCGCTGCTCGAGTTCGCGCCGGACGAGACCCGCATCAACGCGGCGGTCGTCGAGCTGCAGACCCGGGCGGATCACGGCAGCACGCTGGGCTACGCGCCCGGCGATGACGGACGTCTGGTACCCGTCCTGCAGACGCTCGACGGCGCACGCGCGGAGTCGGTTCGCCGGGCGCAGCGGCTGATGCTCGATCACGTCGATGCACTGATGCGCTGGATGGGCTCACCGGGATTCCCCGTCGATGCATTCGCCGCGTGGCTCGAGAACCACGGGCGCGAGCGTCTGGTCGCCCTCTGCCGCACGCCGTCCAATGCAGTCGGCCGAGCGCTCTCCGCCCAGGTCCACGACGACGGCCCGGGCCATGTGCGGGTGGCGACGCTCGCGCGGCGCTACGATCGGCTGGCCCTGTGGCGCGCGCTGGTGGGCGAGACCTTCGGCGGGCGCACGTCGTGGTGGCTGGAGGGCTCGATCGCCGCCTCGACCCGAGGACGCGGCGACTTCATGGCGCACCTCTACGCCCAGCGCCTGATGCTGCGCCTGGCGCGTCACCTGCGGCGCGGAACGGTCTCTTGAGCCTCGCGCGCCAGTCCCGATGGCTGTTGGCCGACCGGCTGGTGATGGTGGGGTCGATGTTCGTCACCGGCGTCATCGTCGCGAGGGGGTACGGCCCGGTCGGATACGGGTCGTACCTGATCGCCTCGTCCGTCATCCAGACAGTCATCGGTGCGGTGGGGTCGGGTGCCGACGTGCCGTTCGTGCGGGCCTTCGTCGCCGCGTCCGATGCCGCGAAGCGGACGGCGGTCGTGAGGCGCTTCGCGCGGGGCCTCCTGATCGCCGCACTCGTTGCGACGGTGGTTCCGGTCCTCGCCGCGGTGCTGGTCGGGGCGGGCGCGTTCGGCAACGAGGCGGGCTCCACCACCTCGGGCGCATTGTCCGGTCTGCTGCTCGCCGGCATCGCGGCCCTGCCGCAGCTGCCCCTGCTGCTCGGCGAGTGGCGACTGCGCGCCGCCGGACGGGCCGACCGGATCGCCACGCTGCGGGTGCCGCTGGTGGTGGCGGGTCTGTCGGTGCGCATGGCGCTCGTCGCCGCGGACGTGCCGCTGTGGATGGTGGTGGTAGCGATCGGCCTGGAAGCCTCGCTGGTCGCACTGGCGATGTGGTGGCGCTGGGACGATGCGTTCGAAGGCCCGGCGTCGGGGCCTCAGCGCGACATCGGGCGCGGCCCGCTCGCGGAAGCGTTCCGGCAGGGGGCCGCATCGCTGCTGGTCGTCACCTTCTTTCGCATCAATCCGCTGATCGTCGGTGCGGTCTCGGGCGTGTCCGAGACGGCACGCTACGGCGCGGCACTGTCACTCGTGCTCGCGTTCGACCTGCTGACCTCGTCGGTCAGCGCCGCCGCGTTTCCGCGTCTGGTGAGGCACGGCGCCGAACCGCAGGACAGCCTGCCTGCGCTGCTGGAGATCGGGCGCACCTACGCGGCGCTCGCGGCGGGGTTCTTCGTCGCGACGGTGCTGGCCGGCGGGCCCCTGCTCGCGCTGATCTACGGCGAGCCGTATCGAGATGCCTATCCGGTGCTGCTCGTGTTGGCGGCGACCACGCTGTTCACATCGAGCGCCGCCGTCCGCGGCCTCTACATCAACCTGATCGGGTGCAGCGGGTTGCATCTGCTGAACGCCGCGTTCGGACTCGCGGTGCTGGTGCCCTGCAGCCTGTGGCTGTCGGCGTCGCACGGCGCGCTCGGGGCGGCGGTCGCGATGGTCGTCGCGAGCGCGGCCAGCGGGCTTGCGGCGAGCTTTGCGTTCGCGACGACGCGCCCGGTCGGGATCGTGCAGCTGAAGAGTTTTGTGCCCCGCTGGATCGGGGTGAGGTGAGGACCGTCCGATGAGCTACACGCTGCACTACGATCGCTGGATGCCGGACGAGCCGGCTGCCGTCCGCGTCCTCGCCCGGCGCAAGCTCGCCGAATACGTCGACCTGCTGCCCCCGCGGACCGACGCCGCGGTCGTGGACATGGGCAGCGGGCCGGGGTTGCTCGCGCTCGCGCTCTCGGAGCGCGGCTATACCAACGTCATCAGCTTCGACGCCGACGCGGGGCAGGCCGCCGGCGGCCGACGGCTCGGTGTCGACGTGCGGCACGTGCCGGTCGAGGAGACGCTGGCCTTCCTCGCGACGCTCGAGGGACGCATCGAACTCTTCCTGCTGATCGACGTGCTCGAGCACATCGATCCCGATGCGCAGGTCGCGGTGCTCGAGGCGATCCGCCGGACGCTCGCGCCGGCGGGCCGCCTGCTGTGCCAGGTGCCGAACGCCGACTCGCCGGTCGCGATGCGCTATCGATACGTCGACTGGACCCATCGCTGCACGTTCACGACCGAGAGCCTGTCGCACGTGCTGGCGCTCGCCGGGATGACCGTGACCGGGCTCGCCGACGCACCGCGTCACCGCGTCGGCGGCTTCGGCCGCGGGCCGCGTGCCTGGGCGTGGTACGCGCTCGCGTCCGCGGTCCGGGCGTCGACCCGGCTCAAGATGCTTCCTTTCGTCGGCAAGGCGGTCGCCTTCGGGGTACCGTTGTCGCCCAACATGCTCGCGGTCGCGACGAGCGATGCGCGGTCCGCGCCGTGAACCACACGGGACGCCCCGCCCTGGAAGTCCTGGTGTGCACCTACGGGCCGCGGGCCGAGACGCTCGCCTCGCGCCTCCCCGCGCCGGATCCCCGCGTCGGGTACGTCATCTCGCACCAGTGGCCCGATTCCGATGCGCCCGCGCCCCCCGGGCTGCTCGAGCGCGGCGATCTGAAGTACCTGCGCCACCGTGATCGTGGCCTGTCGGTCAATCGGAATCACGCGTTGCGCGCCGCGAGCGGTCCGGTCTGCCTGGTCGCCGACGACGACCTCGAGTACCTGCCGGGCTGGATCGATTCGGTACTCGCGCCGTTCGACGCATCGACCGGTGTCGGCTTCGCGACCTTCATGCTGCTCGATGGCGCGGGTCGGCCGCGCATCGACGACTACCCGAACGAACCGACCGATCACGACCGCAGGACCATCTTCAAGGTGTGTTCGTGCGAAGTCGCGTTCCGCCTGGATGCGGTACTCGCCGCCGGTGTCGCCTTCAACCCGCATCTCGGTGTCGGCACGTCGATCGGGCTCGGTGAGGAACTCGTGTTCCTGCGCGATCTGATGGCACAGGGCGTTCGTGGACGGTGGGTACCGTCTCCGATCGCGCGCCACGACGCCGAGACGACCGGGCCACGGATGGCGCGACGGATCGACGCATCGTTCGCGCAGGTGGCCGGGGCGATGGCCTGGTGCCGCCGCGGTGCGCTTGCCTATCCGTTCGTGCTGAAGGAGTCCGTGCGGCTGGCACTGGGCAGCGGGTCGCTCGGCAAGGCCCCCGTTCTGGGCGCTGCGTGGTGGCGAGGGCTCCTGGAAGCGAGGCGGCTCGGGCTGGGTCCCGGACGAGGTGTCGGTCCGCGCAACGCGGGCGGGCCGACTCGGGGCCCCGCGGACTGACCCCCCGCCCCGACGAGACTGGAACCGATGACCGACCTCGCGATCAACGGCCGCTTCCTGCGCCGCCGCCCCTCCGGCGTGGACCGCTTCGCGCTGGAGACGATCCGCGCGCTCGACGCGCTGCTCGTCGCCGATGATCCGGCGGTGCGCGACCGGCGGATCGCCCTGCTCGTGCCCACCGACGCGACGCCCCCGGCCGGACTGCGCCGCGTGACGATCGAGCGCTTCGGCAGACTGCCCGGCCAGGTCTGGGAGCAGGTCGAACTGCCATGGCGGGTCGGCAAGCGGTTGCTGCTGAATCTGTGCAATACCGCGCCCCTCGCGGTGCGGCGGCAGGCGGTGGTGATCCACGACGCTGCAACCGTACGCGTTCCGCAGGCCTTCACGCCCGCGTTCCGCGCGACGTACGGGGCGATGATGCCCCGCCTCGGCCGGCGCTCGGCGCATGTGCTGACGGTCTCGGAGTTCTCGCGCGGCGAGCTCGACGCGGTCTGGGGCATCGGACGCGATCGGGTGACGGTGCTCCCCGAAGGGGCCGAGCACATGCTGCGCACGGCGCCTGACACGACGGTGCTGGAGCGCGAGCGGCTCGCGCCGGACGGCTATGTGCTCGCGGTGGGCAACCTCACCCCGCACAAGAACCTCGCGACGCTGCTGCGCGCGGCCGGGGTGGGCGGGCGCCTGCCGTTGGACGTGGTGCTCGCCGGCGGCAGCGATCCGCGGGTGTTTCGC